>NZ_JAGTTT010000019.1:0-49890 GCF_018223505.1 Anaerostipes sp. Marseille-Q3525 | reverse complement strand
ATACTAATACTTTAATTACATATAAAAATCACAGTATTATTTCTATAATGTCATCAGAAACCAAAAATCAACTATTAAAAATAGCAACATATTTAAAGTTTAAAACAAAATAATAAATTTAAAAATCAGTCGTAATGAATAATTTACATCGACTGATTTTTTTATACCATTTTTTACTAAAAATCAATTTTAGCATTTCTTCTTTCTCTTCCTATGTGTAACACACTATACTTATTTCATATTTTCAATATTATTTTATTTTTAAATTTTTTCATTCTTTTTAAATTATCTATTTCTACATATTGGTAAGGATAGAAAGGATTACCTTATGAAAAAATTTTATAAACTCTTATTTATACCAATCTTTTGTCTCGTCATGCTATCAAATACTACTTCCACTGTTTCTGCTGCAAATAACTGGGCTGGTTTTCAACATGTTACAATTGGATTGTCTTTCAAAAAGTGGGGGTTAGCATCTTTCTATACCACTGTCATTCCAAGCAAAAGTTCTTACTATTCTAAAATTAATATGAAATTGCAACGATATTCTGGTGGTAAATGGCATACTTTAACTAGTGGCACTAATGGAGATACTAGTATTAATATGTATAGCCGTGGCTATTATGTAACAAAAGGTTATACATACCGAGTTTACAGCACTGCCACAGTCTACAAATCTAAAGGCGGTAAAAAAATAAACAGTGATACTTTCATCTACAAAAACAAATATTAAAGTTCTAAAAAACTAATCAATTATTCACATAATCCTTACTCGTCACAAAAAAGGCAGGTTTTTCCTGCCTTTTTGACGTTCCCTCGAAATCTTTGTTTACAGCCTCAAAATTTTTTTGCCAAAAAGTTCCCTTTTTTTCTAAAACGCTAGTTTACAATATGTAAGAGAGATATGGTAAAATTTTTATTGCAACTGTTAACCATTAAGCACAAATAATAACAAGCAATCACAAAAACATAACGAAAACCCTATTTTTGTTTACATTGACGTGATTTATTAAATTGAATATAAATTTCAATTCATATCTTAATACCATCTACACTCTCTTACATGACAAAGCAGTGTGGAAACTCATCACTTTCACACTGCAAAAAACGATCGGAGTTTTCCACTTCTCCGATCGTTTTTATCGTACTCTATTTTGTTTTGGTTGTACTTCCGAATCCGCCATTTCGTACTTCTGTTACATCATCGTCAATTGTAACGCCATACTGCATAAAGATTCCCTGTACCATACCTGTTCCCTGTTCAACAGAAACTGTTTTTCCTTCATTACTGTCATTTGTTAATTTTACGAAGATATGTCCTTCATTATCTGAATAAAAATAGTCACTGTCGATAATTCCAACTGTGTTATTCATCTGCAGACGGAATTTAAATCCAAGACCGCTTCTTGGAAAAATATTTAATACCCAGTCTTCTTCGATAAAGACTCTGATTCCTGTTGGAATCTTAATTGTCTCACCTGGTTTTAATGTAAAATCAACCGGACTAAAGAAATCGTATCCTGCTGATCCTCTGGTTGCTCTCTTTGGAAGTTTGATTCCATCGTAAATTGCTTTGATCTCTTCATCTGAAGTTCCTGGAAAACTGTCTTTCCAGCTTTCTTCAAACTGCTCAAAGCTTACTTTATGAAACTGTGCAATTTTGTTCATCTGTATCTCCTGTAATCTTCATTCTTTATATTTCAACGCCACTTATTTTATCAGACTCATCTGTTTGTTTCAATAGGATGAAAGTTTTTTCAATGATTCAAACTGATATCCTTCTTTCTTCAGATTCGTGATCACTTCATCCAATGCTTCCGCATTTGACTGTGAGACGTTATGCATTAATGGGATGGCTCCATTATGTGTGTATTTCTTAAAATGTTCCACTACGTATTGCTTCCCTGGTTGCTTATTAACATCAAAGTCCACATATGCCATACTCCAAAATATCGTCTTATATCCCATTGATTTTGTTAATTTTAAAGTCTTTTCATTGTATTCCCCCATTGGAGGGCGAATGAAATGATCCATCTCATATCCTGTTGCCTCTTTACAATACTCAGCACAATCTATAATTTCCTGTTTATTATCTCTGTCTGATAATGTTGGCATACTTTTGTGATGTACCGTGTGGTTTCCAACAATATGTCCTTCCTTCTTCATCCTCCTTACAAGCTCTCTCCCCTCTCTGATAAACGGTTTCGTTACAAAAAAAGCTGCCACAATTTTTTGTTTTTTCAAAACATCCAGAATTTTCGGAGTAAATCCGTTTTCATATCCACAGTCAAATGTAAGAAAAATCTTCTTTTTCTTGCATTTTGGATTTACATAATACGCATCATATTTTGACAGATCAATATGATCAGATACTTCCGGAGTCTGGTGATTTTCATTTCTCTTTAGCCACCAGCGTTCGATTCCTTGTGCCGTCTCTCCCGATGTTTCCTGATATTTCTGCTGGTCTGTATTCAATAGCCTTAATGTACTGGAAGTTGTTTCATTTGATTGTACATTTTTCTTTTCTGCTAATCCCTGACAGGCAGTCAACAAAACCATTACCAAAAAAACAGCTGTCATACATATACTTTTCATCGTTCACGATTCCTTTTTTATATATGTATGAGTAATTTCCTGTATTTATAAATCTTTCATGAAATCTTTTAATGTTTGAATATCCTCATCTGTAAGTTGCAGCTCTTTCGCACTTGCGATCTCTCCCCAATGTTCCTTAAGTTGTCTCGCATCTTCTTTTTCTTGTTTTATTTTCTGACTTTTTTTAATTTTTTCATTTTTTTCATAATTTTGTTTTTTCAGATTTTTTTCCATGCGATTGGGAAGAATATTTTCCAAATAGTAAAGAAGATTTATCTTAATCTTTCTCTTTGTATGTTCCATATTGGTCAATCTGTCAAACAGAAACACTACTATTCCAAACATTACTCCAACGATCAGCTGTCCTCCCCAGAAATTAATATCTGAATTCATCAAAATTCCTTTTACTGCTCCAAGACAGCCTAGTCCAATACACAAGATCCCACAGATTTCTGGAATCTGTTCCAGAAAAAATGAATTTATCCCCATGATCTTATTCGCTTCAAGATATTTATCCACAATACAGCTGATATTATTCACTTTAGCATTCAATGAATAATAATTCTCTATCTTTTTCTTTAGCGTTCCGATCCAGTATCGTTTTGGCCTGTCCATTTCTTCGGACGAAGCCAATAATTTGTGATAATTGCGCCAAACAATAAGCTTTACCAATACTGCTGCAATCACAGAAACAATTAGTCCCTGCACAAAAAAAGTTTCTCTTAACATTTCCATAGCTGTCTCTCCTTTTATATTTGTTGTTTATCATTATAAAAGGATTGCTTTGAAAACTTAAGAGAAACCGTCCTACAAAGTTAGACTACATTCTGTCTAATATTCCAAGAACAAGACGAACAATGTGTTTTATTGCCGCTTTTTCAAATTCTTCGTAACTTCCTGCTGCTTCCTGATCTGCTTTATCAGAAATCGCACGTAATACGATAAATGGAATCTGATTTAAATGCGCTGCCTGTGCCATTGCTGCACCTTCCATTTCAGCACAATATCCATCAAATTCATTGATCAGATAATGTTTCTTATCATTGTCTGAAATAAACTGATCTCCACTAACAACTCTTCCTACATAACAATTAATATCTGGATTCACTTCTTCACATGTTTTCTTCGCAAGCTCGATCAGATCTTTATCGGCTTCAAAGTAAGACGTATCCATCCTAGGAATTTCTCCAACTTTATATCCAAAGACTGTCGCATCCACATCATGTTGTACCGCATCTTTTGAAATTACGATATCTCCGATTTCGATATCTTTATATAATCCACCTGCTACACCTGTATTGATCACCGCTTCTACATCAAATTTATCTGCAAGAATCTGTGTGCAAAGTGCCATATTGACCTTTCCAATTCCACTTTGTACAACTACTGCATCTTTTCCTTTTAACGTTCCAGAATAAAAATCCATACCTGCACAAGTTACTTTTTCTTTATTCTCCATAGCTTCGATCAGCTGACTGACTTCTTCTTCCATGGCTCCGATAATACCAATCATATCTGTTCTCCTTATCTTTGTAATATCATTTAATTTCAGTTTACGGGAAATCTTAAATCCTGTCAATTACGAAACCTTTCGTCCAATGCTTGAAATACGTGCTTTCTTGCTCTATAATTCATTATGTATATTTTCAGAAAGTTTTTCTAATATACAATTTTAATTTTACAGGAGGATAATTTTATTATGGTATATAAAACAAAAGGAACTTGTTCTAGTGAAATCGAATTTGAAGTAGAGAATGGAATCTTAACAGACATCCATTTTGTTGGCGGATGCCAGGGAAATACAACTGGTGTTGCTGCATTAGCAAAAGGACTTCCAATTGATGAAGTCATCGACAAATTATCTGGAATCCAGTGTGGTTTCCGTGGAACTTCATGTCCAGATCAGCTTTCTAAAGCGCTGATCGAGTACAAAGAAAATCATTAATGGGGTGAGAAAGAATCATGAAACGAATCGTATTAACCGGTGGAGGAACTGCCGGACATGTTACACCGAATATGGCACTTGTACCAAAACTGATCGATGAGGGATATAATATTTATTACATTGGATCTTACGAAGGTATGGAAAAGAAACTGATTGAAGATATCGGTATTAAATATTTCGGAATTTCTTCCGGAAAATTGCGTAGATATTTTGACATCAAAAACTTTTCTGATCCATTCCGTGTGATCAAAGGATTTTTTGAAGCGAAAAAAATCTTAAAGAAACTCCGTCCAGATGTTGTATTTTCTAAGGGTGGATTTGTTACTGTCCCTGTTGTATTTGCTGCAAAGCAACTTCATATTCCGGTTATCATTCATGAGTCTGATATGACACCAGGATTAGCTAACAAATTAAGTATTCCTAGCGCAAGCAAGGTATGCTGTAACTTCCCTGAGACAGTCAAACTTCTTCCTGAAGGTAAAGCTGTTTTAACAGGTTCCCCAATCCGTGAAGAATTATTTACAGGAAAACGTGAGGAAGGACTTCGTCTTTGTGGATTTAACGAAGATAAACCAGTACTTCTTGTTATCGGTGGAAGTCTTGGATCTGTTGCGATCAACAATGCGATCCGTAACAATATTGATGCATTACTTGAGAAATATCAGATCATTCATCTTTGCGGACGTAACAACCTTGATGAAAGCCTTGAAGGCAGAGAAGGTTACAAACAGTTTGAATATGTAAAAGCTGAATTAAAACATTATTTTGCATGTGCTAACGTTGTTGTATCCCGTGCTGGAGCCAATGCGATCTGTGAACTTCTTGCACTTCGCAAGCCTAATATTTTAATTCCTCTTGGATTAGAAGCCAGCCGTGGAGACCAGATCCTGAATGCTGAATCTTTTGAAAAGCAGGGTTACAGTTATGTACTTCAGGAGAAAGATGTTACGAGTGAGACTTTATTAAATGCTGTTAACAGCGTTTATGAAGACCGTGATAAATATGTGGAAGCAATGAATACAAGTGAGCTTGCAAATCCAATTGAAACGATTGTGAATCTTGCCAATCAGTTAGCTTCTCAAAAAAGAAAACGATAATCTTATTAATTACTTATTTAAAAAGCACGAGACTGCTACTTTCTATGGCAATCTCGTGCTTTTTATTTTCAAGAAAAACTATACGCTATTATTTATTTTTCTATTATTTAACTTTATAAGATTTTACTGTGCTGTAAGCTCCATAAAGTTTTGTTTTTCCTACAGTTTTGTATGATCTTACTCTTACATAATATTTTTTCTTAGATTTTAATTTACTGATAGTTTTCTTATATGTTTTATAAGATTTTACTGTATATGTCTTCGCACCTTTTAAGTTTTTCTTTGTTGCGATCTGAACCTGATATCCTGTTGCATTACTATCTTTTGTCCATGTGATCGTTAATTTCTTTTTAGCAGTTTTTGCTTTTACGCTCTGTTTTTTAGGTGCAACTTTGATTGTGATCTTCTTTGTAACAGTATTATAGTTGCTTCCGCTTGCTGTTACTGTGATTGTTGCGATCCCTGTTCCTTTTACAGATACTGTTCCATTAGAAGAAACTGTTGCTACTTTCTTATTACTTGAAGCATAGCTTACTTTCATCCCTGTTGTTGCTTTTGCACCAAGGTTGAAAGATTTGCTTCCAATTGCTGTATTAACTGTTGTTTTTGCTTTTGTTGTAAGCGTTCCTTTTGCTTTATTAACCTTTACAGAAACTTTTACATCCTGATATTTTGCAGATTCAAATGTTACAACATAAGTTCCTACAGCAACATTTTTATTGAAAGTAAGAACTCCATCTTTATATTCATAAGAGTCTTCACTCAGTACTTTAGATCCATTTTTTACTTTTGCAACTGTATATGCAGCATCTTCTGGAACTTTAGATGTATCAACAAATACCTTTATTCCTTTTGGATTATATGTAACATCTTTTGCTGTAATTGTTGCATCATCTGCTAATAAAGGTTTTACCATAGCTGTTACTTTCACAGTTGCATATGAACCTGATTTTGATTCTAATGTTACATAATATGCTGTATCTATGCTTGCTTCTACACTACTATTTAATGTTAACACTCCATCTTTATAGCTATACTGATCCTCTGTTAAAGATGGGACACCTTTTCCTGTTCCCTTTGTGATTTTTGTTACTTCAAAATCATTTCCTGCTGGAAGATTATTAAATGTTACCTTTGTACCATCCTTGCTTCTTTCCACATCATTTACTGTAACATCTACATAAGGTGCTACTTTCAGATTTAAATTATCAATCACAATATCTTTTCCATCACACGCTGGAACCTGTGTTACACCGCCTTTTCCAGATTCTTCATAGGCCTCTGTTTCTCTTAAGATATATGTAATCTTTTTAATTGTTTTTCCACTTAAACTCTGTGTGTGTTTATATGACATATGGTTACCATGAGGTTCGCTGAATGAAATTGCTGAAAATGCAATTTCTTTTGGCTTTAACCATAAATTATCCTCATGAAGCATTCCATATTTTGCTCCATCTGTAGTTTCAATGATCGCACCTTCCATGCTCTTCTTTGTAACATAAGAAGGTAATCCTTCAACAGAAATCTGCCAGTTTCCCCATTTTGAAGTTGATGTGATACTTGCTGTCGCATTCTCTAATTTTGTTCCTTCATCATTTGTTGCTCTAAATGTTCCATCTCCATTTAATTCTTTATAATTATCAAATGCTGTATTAGAGAATTCTGCATTTTCAAGATATTTATATACAGATAATCCCTTATTTTTATTTTCCTGATATGCATTATAATATGACTCATATAATGCTGCTGGAATTCTGATCTGAACATTTGCAATACCATTAATATTTACACCTGTTGCTGCTTCCCCTGTTTCATTATTTTGCACATTCTGTGTAAAATATGTTGCTGCAAATCCTGTAGATTTCTGTGTAGTTGCTGAAGTTACTGCATCATATTCTCCATTTTTATATGTTGCATCAACGATATCTCCTTTAGATAAATTTAATGTTGATACATCTGATACCTTATTTAACTCCCCATAATAGTAATCTGCATATTCCATATTAACTGTTGCATAATAATACCCATCAATATCTGTTAAAGTTTTTGGATCCTTTAATCCTGTTGCTTCGTCTGCTTTGACGATCGCTACATTATGAAATACTGCTGGTACATTTACAGGTCCTGCCAGCATTGCAGCTGCCATAGCTACAGATAGACCTTTTTTCCACATTGTCTTTCTCATGTGAAACCTCCTTTTAAATAAGTTAAGTAAAATAATAATGTGCTTATATTTCGGCATAAGTACTGAAATACCTACATACATTTATCTAAATTTTTGCACTTGTCATAGCATCTTTATTAGTTGTGACTAACTATATGATCAAAAAAAGACACCTCAAAATAAGATCGGGTATCTTTCTAAATGTTTTTGTTATGCTACAAACTTTGTGCAAAAATACAGACCCCAATAAACAATACAAGTTTCAGGAGAATGATAATGATTTCATTACCTTTTAATTTTTTACCTGAACCCAGATGAATGTTCTGTTTCGGGCATACATCAACACATTGCATACAATGAATGCATTCTCCTCCATTCTTCTGGTCCCTTTTGATCTGGTAATCTACAGGGCACTTGATCTCACATGCACGGCATTTCGGTATACAGTTGCTTCTGTCTCTATCTAGTACAGAAAACGGCAATACCGGTAACCATGCAAAGATTGCTCCCATCGGACATAGATATTGGCAGAAAAATCTTTCTTTAAGGCACATACCTACCAGTATCAGTACAAAGATGATCCATCCGGCTAAATATCCGGCATCTGGAATCTTACCTGTGTACAACATGGAAAATACTTCCCAAGGACTGGTTCCATGGAATTTTTTTGTAAATCCTAATGCATAAATCAGCATTAAGACTAATAACATGATATATTTAATTTTTTGAAGTTTTCGTCCGGTCTCTTCTGATACCCACGGAAGCTTCTTTTTCACTTTTTTCTGAACCCATTTTGAAAATGCATACATTCCATCTCCCAAGGTTCCAAATGCACAGGCATATCCGCAGAAGAATCTTCCAAACAAAATGGTAAATCCACATAAAGCGATCAGCATTACTAAGAATGCATTCTGCTCGATCGGCTTGCCTGCTCTGATCTGTTCAATCACATATCTCACACCAGAAAATGCCGATGTGTATAATGCCGGCATCCATAGGAAAAATATGATCTGAATGATCTGTCGTCCAAGACGTCTTATGTCTCTCTTTTGTCTAAGGTCCATTATGACGCCTCCTTCAAAGCATTCTGTACAGCTGCAATGATACCTTTTGAACTGTATGTTGCTCCACTGGCTACATCGACATCCACTGTCTGCTTTTGTTTCATTGTATCTATTATTTTTACTGCATTATTAAAATATGCACTATCTTCATTTTTGGCTTCTTTGATCTGAATGTCATCAATAGAACCATTCTTTATGGTCACATTCACAACGATCTGACCTCCAAACCCTTGACCACTACCTTGATAAGTTCCGTCTTTCCAAGAACCTGAACCACTATTTTGGGCTGCAATCTTCGCTTCTTTTTCCGCTCGGATCGTTGCAATATTGTGGTATACAAGACATATTCCAATGATCAAGGCAAGATTTAAAAGCCTCATTAAGAAATGCTTATACTGCTTTAATTGTTTCATCTTCTCTCTGTTCCTCTATTTACTTGTTAATCTTTGAAATAGCATCTTTATATGCTTTAACCAGTGCATTGCTTGAGCATGTTGCTCCACTGACTGTATCGTATTTTTCTGGTATTTCAAATCCATAACTGATCAACTTTGGTACCATAGTCTTCTGTGCCATGTTGTACCAAGCAGACATATATCGATCTGACCATTTAATATTCTGAATATTCTTTACCTTATTGTCAGCAGAAATAACAACTTCTAATGTTAATTTGTAAGCATCAAATTCTTCATCTTCATCTGGCTCACACACTGCTGATCCCTCATAAATTTTGTCTTCTTTCTCAACTGGTGTTGTAGTATTATCATCTTTTGATGTATTATTATTATTATTGTTGTTGTTATTACTGTTGTTGCTGTTATTACTGTTGTTATTATTGCTATTTGATGTATTAGAATTTGTGTTATCTTTCTTAGCTACAGCTTTCTTCAATGCATTTCGTACTGCTTCCATGATTCCATTTGAACTGTAAGTTGCTCCACTGACTGCATCAACTTTATCTGTATTGGCTGTCTGCATTGCAATAATACTGTATGGAACTTCAGACCATGCCTTGTTAAAGTATGCTGCATCGTCTTTTTCATTTTTCACAAGTTTGATCTCTACGATCTTACTTTTTTTAATTCTTACACTGACTATGATATTTCCACGGAATCCTTTTCCTGTTCCTTCATAAACACCATCTTTATATACTCCAGTGACATTATCTGTTGTATCTTTCTTTGCTGTTGAGTTACTGTTGCTTTCTGAATCTAAACTGCTTGATGATCCTTTTACTGCTGCTTTCTTTAATGCATTACGTACCGCTTTGATAATACCATTTGAACTAAATGTAGCTCCGCTGACTGAATCTACATTTGTACTTTGTTTCTTGATCATTAATGGAAGTAAAATTCCTTTTGCACGGTTAAAATAAGCTGCATCATCGTGATTTTCTAAAATCTTGATGCTTTTAATCTTATTATTTTTAATTGTTACAGATACTTTAACAGTTCCATGATATCCAGATGCAGATCCTGTAAATGTTCCATCTTTATATGTACCTGACTCATCCGCTGTTCCAACGCTTCCTGCTGACTTTGAAGAACCGCTTGCTTTCGCTGCTGTTTTATCCTCTTCCCCTGTCAATGCATTTTTTACTGCTTTGATAATACCATTTGAGCTGTATGTTGCCCCACTGACGACATCTACTTTTAATGACTGTTTTGCAAGAATATTTTTAATAACTCCAGCAGATGCACGATTAAAAAATGCTGCATCGTCTGAATTACTTAATACTTTAATTGCTGTGATCTTATGGTCTTTTACAGTTACAGATACCTTTACAAGTCCTCGATATCCATTTGCCTGTCCTTCATAAGTTCCATCTTTGATCTTACTTAAATCAATATCTCCAGCATTTGCCTTCTTTGCCTTCTTCTTTTCAGCCGTTGTTGCCGCTTCTACCTGATTCACTCCTGCATTTTTCTGGGACTTTGCTTTCGGAGCAGTGTATCCAAACACACTATTTCCAACCAAACTTATCACGAAAATTGCTGGAACAAACTGAATCAGATTGACTTTTTTTAGTTTATCAATAATTTTCATATTTTCCTTCTCTCTATTTTTTGACTACTTGATACTCATTTTCTGAACTAAAACGTTCTTCAATCCCCTGTGAAATAAGAATTTTATCATTATTGTCCACAAGGATTATATTAAATTCACTGCTATGTTTTTTCCAATACGAAATAGCTTTATCTTTCCCCATAACAAACAATGTTGTTGACAACGTATCCGATAATGTTCCATTTTTACTAATGATCGTTACAGATTTCAGGTCTTTCTCAGATGGTTTTCCTGTTGCCGGATCAATGATATGATGATATCTTTTTCCATTTTTCTCAAAATATCTCTCGTAAGCTCCCGAAGTGATGACTGCTTCATCTGCAGCTTCATATGCTCCGATCATATTTTCTGTATCATCTGGTGACTGAATTCCTACTTTCCAGTAACTTCCATCTATTTTTTTACCAATTGCCTGAACATTTCCCCCAAGACTGATCACACCGCTTTTTACACCATCTTCTTTGTAAACTTTTGCAATTCTTTGGGAAGTATACCCCTTTGCAATTCCGCCAAGATCAATCTTCATATTCTTTTCAAGTGTTACTACATTTGTTTTCTTGTTGATTTTGATCTTCTGACAATCTACATTCTTTAACAGACTTTGAATCTCACTGTCAGATGGTACACGATATTTCTGTGTTGGAAATCCCCATAACTCAACGATGGGATAGACCGAAATATCAAAGGCATCTCCTGATTGTGCTGATTTCTTTTTAGCAAATTCAATTAGTTCTAATGTTTCATCAGAAACTTTCATCTTCTTCTTTTGATTCAGCTGATAGATTTCACTATTTTTATCAACCGCTGACCATAACTGATCTAATCGTTCAATCTCTGATTTTGCATCATCAACTGCCTTTTGTGCATTCTTCCCATATGCTTTTAAATTCATATAGGTATCCATCGCAAAGACCTGTGCACTTGCTTCTTTTGTATTCGCTTCACTGGATACTTCTGTTGTCGTTTTGATACTCTCTTTCTTTCCACATCCAACTGCTGAAACAGCACACAAAACTCCTAATAATCCAATGCATATTAACTTTTTTAATTTCATTTGATTCATCCTTTTTGGTTAGTACTCACTAACGTATAGTTTATAATTATTTAATCTTTGATTCAAGCATTATTATCGAGATTTTTTATCACTAAATATACTATTTCCCATTATATAGAAAATCTTGAGATTTCAAGGGGATTTATTTGCATCAAAAAAGGAACCGCCCATGCTGTCAGGCAATTCCTTTTTCCTTTGCGATTTTTATTTTTTAATTTCGTAGTAACCGTTTGTCTTCTTTGTAACCTTACTTACCTTAACATAGTAAGTTCCTTTTTTCTTTGGAAGTTTTACTGTTTTATCCAGATGTTTCACAGAAGTTTTTACTGTTTTAATTGGTTTTTTCTTACCACTCTGATAGATTGTAAATTTAAATCCACCCTGATCTGCTGCTGTTGATATTTTTAGTTTCTTCTGTTTTTTTGTAGATGTTACTTCTGTTTTATACCAACGTGCTGCTCTTTCATTTGTTGTATAAACTTCTTTCGCATTTAATTTCTTTGCTTTGGATTTCTTATAGGCTACTTTCTTGCTGTAATATTTTCTTTCATAAACAACTGTATTTAACTGTTCTTTGGAAGCATTTAATACGAGACGGTAAGTCCCTTTTGCAAGACCATAAGCCGCTGTTATATCACTTTCTTTTGTGCTCATTGCACTAAATATTTTTGTTCTTCCAATAGTCACCCATTTTCCTTTTTCGCTTTTCTGAATCTTATAGCTTGTTTTTCCACCATTTTCTACTAATGATGCAACAAGGAAACCTGCATATCCTCTTTTTGTCAGCTTAAATGTGTGGTAGGTTTCTTTTCCTTCCCCTTTCTGCATGTTCAGATCATCTTTTACTAATCCTTTGCATTCATTTTCTAACACATAAGCTGTAAGCAGTCCTTCTTTACAGTTTCTTGGGAAGTCTACATAATATGTTTCTCCTGCTTTTACATCTGCCTTTACATATGTTAATGATACTTTTTTGATCAGCTTTTGATCTGCATCATAAATAGCTCCTGCCTGCTCATTATCTCCTGCTATCACTAAGAATAAGGATCCTGATTCAACCGGTGTGATCTTAATCTTTTCAGGATTTTTAAAGTAATTGCGGTTATAATATTTGATTCCTCCAGTCATCATATAATATAATGCATCTTCAGCGTTTCCAAACTTATAAACTTTAACATCTGTTTTGTTCCACTCTGCAGGTTCTATTTTTCTTGCAGCTTTTTTCATCGTTACTTTCTTTGGAAAATAAGCCTGCTGTACTTTTGCTGCCGCATCTTCGGATGCTGATACCTTTGCCTGTGGAAGCAACATCGTTGCTGATATTGTTGCTGCCATTAAAATACTTAATAATTTACCTCTTGTTTTTTTCATCCTGTTTCCCTCCTTAATTAAATGCATTGAAGTCCATGATCGTATAAGTTCCATTGGTTTTCTTTGTAAGTTTGTTTACTTTGACATAATAGGTTCCTTTACCTTTTGGAAGATTTACAACACCTATACTTTCATTTGTTTTTACTTTTATAGTTTTAATTGGTTTCTTCTTTCCTTTTTTATAAATAGTAAATTTAAAACCTCCGCCATTTGTTGCCTTTGTAATATTGAGAACATTCACCTTATCTGAAGCTTTACGTGTAAATTTATACCATCTTGATGCCGTTTCCCCTTGTGTATAAATATTTTGTACATAGGAATCTTTTTTTATCTTCTTGGCTTTCGATCTCGTATACGCTACATTCTTGTTCATTTTACTTATTCCATATGAAAGACAATATACCTGTCCTTTTTGTGTATTTAATGCAACACGATATTTTCCAGCTTGAAGACCATTGATCACATACTTGTTAATATCAATATAATCATCGGTTCTCGGCTTTATTGTTTTTTTGTATCCTATGTTTATCCAATTGCCTTTCACATACTTTTGTACTTGCACTGTTACGTTTCCCTTATCTTTATGCATAACTTTCAATGCCATTTGTGAAAGAGATCGTTTCGCAATTGAAAATGAATGATACATGGTATTTCCAGTTGCAGATTCTCCATAAGAATTTCCTGCTTGAATTGTTCCAAATCCGTCTTTTAAGACAGCTACTACAATGGATTGTTCTTCTATCTTCTTTGGAAGTTTTATATAAAAAACATCTCCAGCCTTTGCTTTTATCATATATTCTATTTTTTCGTCTGCTGTTAATGTTTCTATTCTATTTTTCTTCGACTGATCATATATCTGTATACTTCCATCATCAGATGCTGTCATAACATAAAATAGTCCTGAATCTTTAAGTGTCACCTTAATCCAGTGGTCTTTTTCTTTATAATTATCATTGTAATAATGTAATCCACCGGTTGTAACATATTGCGTCATTTCATTTCCAGTGTCAAATAAATATGCAAACAGTTCTTTTTGATTCCATTCTTCTGGTTCTATATACCTTGCAGATTTTTTAGAAACTTTGGCATTTGTAATAATCGTTGTTTTCGCTGTTTTCTCTGCTGCAAACACTGGTGCTGCAAATAATCCTGCACAAATACCTGCTGTTAGTAAAACTACTATAAACTTCTTTATTGTTTGTTTTACCATAAACAGCCCCCTTTCATTATTCCTTATATGTTTCTAACTCATACACTCCCGTTGTCTTATCTGTGAGCTTTGAAACTTTAATATAGTATGTTCCTTTTTTCTTTGGAAGTGTTACATATTTTTCATCATCATCTTTCTTCACTTTGACTGTTTTGATGACTTTTCCTTTTTGATAAACCTTAAACTGGAAGCCTCCGCCAACAGAGTATTTTGACAAGAGTACTCCTGTTCTCTTCTTTGTAGAAGAAACTGCAACTTTATACCATCTTGCTGTATGTTCTTCTGTTGTGTATACATTTTGCAAACTTGATTTAACATTGATTGCTTTTGATTTCTTATATGCTACATTTTTGTTTGTCGTCTTTCTCTTATATTCAATATTTATTATATTGTCTTTTGGATTCTTTAATACCATACGATATTTACCCGGTTGTAATCCATATCCAAGTGCTGTTCCATATTCTGCTGGTTTTATATTGGCACTATATCCAACTCTCTGCCATGTTCCATTGACATTTTTTTCGACATAAGCACCAACTTTTTCAACCTTTTTCCCTACTGGTGCGATTTCTAAATATACTCTTGAACGCTTTGAAATTGAAAATGGATGATATGTTGTTGTTCCTTTTCCAACTTCATAGTAGCTTTTATCATTCGCCATTGAACCAAATTCTGATTTTATAACACCTGTTAAGATAAATACCTTACTAATCTTAGTTGGCAATTTTACATAAAATTCATCGCCTGCTTTTACCGCTGTTGAAAAATCATCACTGCCTCCATTTATATCTTTTTTCAAAACTTTTTTCTTCGTTGCATCATACAATGGTATTTTAGATTCGTTTTCTGCTATAGCTGCAATTGCAAAAAGTCCTGGATCTGCAACTTTAATTTTTACCCAATGATCTTTTGCTTTATAATTTTTATTATATAAATGCAAACCTCCAGTAAACATGTACTTCAGAAAATCATCTCCTGTATCAAACTGATACGCTGTCAGTTCTTCCTTGTTCCATTCTTCTGGTTCAACATTTTTTGCTGCCTTCATTTGTGCCGCTTTGTTGATCTTAACTGCCGCTGACACTGACGGACTAAACATTCCAATACTTAGCCCTGCTGCCAGCAAAACTACTCCTACCTTCTTAATTACCTTTCTGAGCATAAAAATCCCTCCTTACTTAATTGCATTCAATAAAATATATACCATTTGTTTTCTTAGTCAGCTTAGAAATTTTAATATAGTAATTTCCTTTGTAATTTTAATAGTATCCGATTTCATAAACTCCATTTGTTTTCTTCGTAAGTTTTGAAATCTTAAAATAGTATGTGCCTTTTTTCTTCGGCAGCGTTACCATTTTTCCACTTGCTTCCTGTGTTACCTTAATTGTTTTAAATACTTTCTTGCTTCCTGCTTTATAAATCGTAAATTTATATCCTCCTGAAACTGTATCTTCCCCAAACTCCAGTCTCCTTTTCTTCTTACTGGATGTTACTTTTACCTTATACCATCTCTCTG
Source organism: Anaerostipes sp. Marseille-Q3525 (assembly GCF_018223505.1). NCBI lineage: Bacteria > Bacillati > Bacillota > Clostridia > Lachnospirales > Lachnospiraceae > Anaerostipes > Anaerostipes sp. Marseille-Q3525. The sequence continues at coordinate 33,807 of NZ_JAGTTT010000019.1, read as the reverse complement.
CTTTTTCGCCTGTTGTATAAATATTAGAAATCTCTTTATTTAAAGAAATACTTTTTGCTTTTGATTTCTTATATGCTACATTTTTTGACTTGGAACTCTTTGTAAATGAAACTGCATTCAATTGCGTTTTTGGTGCTTTGATCAACAGTCTGTATTCACCCTTTTGCAGTCCATGAATAAAATCATCGTCATAAGATGCCGGTTCGATCTTTACTGTATTATCAAGTCTCTTCCATACACCTTTTTCTTTTTTCTCGATATATGCATAGGTTTCTCCACCTTTTCTGTTGATCGCGGAAATATTAAATTCTACCGCAGATCTTTTTGATATGGAAAATGGATGATATGTCGCTGCACCTGTTCCTGATTCATAATAGGTATCTGATGCCTTCATTGATCCAAATTCATCCTTGATCACACCTGACGTAATAATGATTTTATCAATCTTAGCTGGCAATTGAATATAAAATGTTTCTCCTGTCTTGGCAAGTCTTCCATATTCCAGATCTCCGTCAGATGTTGTCTGTGCCAAAACTTTCTTCTTTGTGGAATCATATAATTTTACTTTCTGTGAGCCATCTCCGTCTGTATCTGCTGATACAACAAAATATCCTGGATCTTCTACTGTAATCTTTACCATACGATCACTCTGCTTAAAATTCTTGTTATATAAATGAGCTCCACCTGTTAACAGATAGTTTTCAAACTTGTCTGTTGAATCAAACTGATACGCTTTGATTTCTGTACGATTCCATTCCTCTGGCTCAACATAACGTGCCTGCTTTGTTATATTATTATTCGTTCCTGCAAAAACAGCTGCTCCCTGATAATTCATGGATACTCCGATTGCTGCTGCCATTATCATTACTGCTGTTTTCTTTAATATCCTGTTCATGCTGTATCCTCCCATATCTTATTCTATTACCTTATTACCTTATCTATCATAAATAACCCGATCCATGAAAATATCATGTTCTTCTATCGGAACTTTATCCAACAACAATTTTCTGTAACATATCATAATCTTTGGAAATCGTGTTCCTCGTAGAAAACGATCATAAAATCCGGCTCCATGGCCTAATCTGTGGCCTTCTTTATCTGCACCTACACATGGAATCACTGCCATATCAATTTGTTCTTTCGGTAAGACTTTACATTGTTTTGAAGGTTCCATGATTCCATATGCACCTTTTTCAAAGTCAGCCAGTGTTTTGATCTGTCTTACTTCCATAATTCCTTTTCCGATACACAATGGAACTCCTACTATCTTTCCCTGATCTAATGCAAGTGCGATCAATGGCCACGTATCTACTTCATTTTCCATGCTTGCATAACAAAAAATAGTTTCAGCTTCCTTATATTCTTTTAATTCTTTGATCTGATCAAAAATCGATTGATCTGCTTTTTTGATATACTGTTTATCTAGTTGTTTGATCTTATCTTTTATCTGTTGTCTCGCTTCTTTTTTTGACATGATGTCCTCCAGATGATCAATATATTTAGGTACGAAAAAATGAACCTAATTTCTTAGGTTCATTTTATCACAATTTGTTCACAAAGTATCGTTTTTTATTTATAAAGTCTCATATAAACTCATAATTTTTTCACCAGTTGCTACATCTTCTGAAAATGCTGTTGCACTTCCTGCTGCAGTTCCCATCTTCAGTGCTTCGTTGTAATCTCCGTTGCTTCTTAAATATCCTGTTACAAATCCTGCAACCATAGAATCTCCGGCTCCTACAGAGTTCTTAACTTCACCCTTTGGACAAGGTGTCACATGAACATCTCCTGCTTCTGTAATAAGGATCGCTCCGTCTCCTGCCATGGAAACTAAAACGTTTCTTGCACCCTTTTCCTGAAGTTTCTTTGCATATTCTACAATCTCATCATTTGTCTTTAATACAACACCAAACATCTCTCCTAATTCGTGATTGTTTGGTTTAATTAGGAATGGATGATATTTTAATACATTTAACAGTAGATCTTTTGTTGCATCTACAACGATTCTGATATCTTTTTCCTGAAGACGTTCCATGATCTTTTCATATACATCAGATGGAAGTGTTGCTGGAATACTTCCTGCCAGGATTAATACATCTCCATCCTGTAACTCATCAAGCTTCTCATACATCTTCTGTAACTCGTCATCATGGATCACTGGTCCCATTCCATTGATCTCACTTTCTTCATTTGATTTTACCTTAACATTGATTCGTGTCATTCCTTCACGGACTCTGATAAAATCAGGTGCGAATCCAAGCTCTTTTGCTCCTTTTTCAATGACATCTCCTGTAAAGCCTGCAATAAATCCAAGCCCTACACTTTCCATTCCAAGGTTCGCAAGGACATGGGATACGTTGATTCCTTTTCCTCCGCAGAAAATATATTCTCTTGTTGTACGGTTGATCTCTCCTAATGTCAGATTGTCTACCTTGATTACATAGTCGATCGCTGGGTTAAATGTTACTGTATAAATCATGAAAATACCTCCTCAATGGTTGTGATTTCTCTTAATTTGTTATTCTTAAGATGATCTGTGATAATGTTTGCTTTCTTAAGATCCGCAAACTTAAATGTTGATATTTGATCAAATTTGCTCTGGTCTGTAAGTATATATCTTTGCTGGCATTGTTCCATTGCTTTTCTCTTGATCGCAGCTTCCTTCATATCTGGAGTTGTAAACCCTCGAACCTCATCAATTCCGTTCGTTCCAAAAAATCCTTTGGTAAAATTGTACTTATCAAGCTGCTCTAATGCTTCTTCTCCAACAACAGCTTCTGTCACTGCCTTTATCTCTCCACCGATCAAATGCACTTTAAACCCTGCATTCATTAACTTTCTTGCATGTGTGATTCCATTCGTAACATAGATCACATCATACTCTTTCAGAAAATCAATGATCATCTCTGTTGTCGTTCCTGCATCCAGATATACCATATCTTCTTTATTAATAAGAGATGCCGCATACTCTCCAATCTTTCGTTTCTCGCTCTGATGCTTCTTTGCTTTCGTGATAACTTCTTCTTCTCGTGATAGAACAGACTTTACTGCGGTTGCTCCACCATGAACCTTGATCAGCAATCCCTGTCGGTTCAATTCTGTTAAGTCTCTTCTTATTGTTGATTCTGAGGTGTTAAACCACTTTGTCAGATCTGTTACTGTGACTGACTGTTTCTCTCTTAAAATTTCTAATATTCGTTCAAAACGTTCTTGTGCTAACACATTCTTCACCTCTTTTCTCTCTATTTTAGTATATCACTCTTTCAGTCAAAGTCAATCATTTTCTTTCATTTTCAATCATTTATATTTTGTTCATACTTTGAAGATAATTTAAACACTTTTTCAGAATTTCCTCGTATAATAAAAATAGCGCAAAAAAAGAAATGGCAGAAAATTAATCTGCCATTTCTTTTTTTGCCTTTTGTTCTTTCACTAAGTTACCGCTTTTCCTTCAGCATGTTCTTACTTCCAATATAAGTTGCGATCATATATCCAACATAGATAACAATCACAATGATCAATGATTGCACTACCGCCTCTGATATATTGATCTGTCCTAAGGTTGAAATCAGAATGGAGGCTGTTTTAATTCCAACATAAGAATGAACCAACGCCAGACTTAATGGAAGACAGAAATATAAAATAATCTGTGCCTTGATCGCACGATTAACCATTTTTTGTGAAGTTCCAATCTTACGCAATAATTGATATTTTTCAATATTATCTGCATTTTCACTCAATTGCTTCAATGCCAATACGGCCGCACATGTAATTAAAAATACCAATCCTATATAGATTGCAATATATGTCATGATCGTACTTAGTCCCGTACTTTGTTCATACACTTCTTCTTTTGAAATCGCCATTGAATAAGGCGAATTCTGCATCTTGCCTGTTCTGATCAACTCTTTTAAATGGTTGTTATACCTTTCAGATACTTTCTTGGCATTTCCTTTCCAATTGATATTTAAATACAGTGTTGAATTATCAATCTTTAGTGTCTGAATGATATTATCATTTAACACAACTGTTCCCATATCTGTTTTGACTGGTGCCACCATAAAAGTATCCTTTTGAAGTTCATACTTTATTTTATATGTTTTTCCATCCAGTGTAATCTTCTGCTTATCTTTGGCCGTCTTCTCCATTGTCGGAATCAGATTTGCATAATTGCAGTTTAATATATATTCGTCTGTTTTTAACGTTAATTCTTTTTCTCCGATTGCTTTTCGAAGCTTGTTATACTCAGACAGCTTCACAAAAGTTAATGGCACTTCATACAGATTCTTTACATAATCCTTTGTATAGTCTGAATATTTTTCTCTTCCTTTTAACAATGGCTCCATTTTATATCTGCACTGCTTAAATACACCATTTTGATAAACTGTGATCGGCAGAGTTTCTTTTGCATCTTCTTCAATCGATAATCCAAGCGAGTTCATTTTCTTCACAAACTTCTGCTGTAATTCATCCTGATATCCTTTTTGACTTAAACTATAAAATGAATAATCAAATTTCGTCAGATCTTCCAAATCCGTTTTCACAGAAGATGCCAATCCGCTTCCTGTTGCAAATGCACTGATCGCCAGAAACAACATCAGACACAACATGGACATAGAAACAAATGTTGTCGTAATCTTTGAGTTAATCTGTCGCAGAACAAACAGGTTCAATCCATTATAGTAAAATTTCTTATTTCTTTTTGCCAGTTCTAATAAAAATCCTGACAATGAAAAGAAGAATAGAAATGTTCCAATGACACCTAAAATGATACTCATTTTAAAATCATTGTCCACACCAAGCATCTGATTCTTTGTGATCAAATGATACGCTATCCCTATACATGCAATGGACATTACAAATAAAATCACTGATAGAACAGGATTTTTTAATCTCGTTTTCTGGTTCTTTTTTGCTGCATTCAACAGATTGATCAATTTATATTTTGATATTGTGATTCCATTAAATATCATCACAATAATAAAAATAATTGCAAAATACATAATTGTCTGAATAAATGCAGTTTGCGAGAAAACAAACTTAAATTCTTTCATCTGCACTGCAAACATTTTAGCTGTCAGCATTGCTAAACCTTGAGATAAAAATACGCCTGCAATCAGTCCAGCAATCAATGCGAAAAAACCAATTAATAAAGTTTCAATTAACAAAATTTTTGAAACCTGTCGTTTCTCCATCCCCAACAACAGATAGATTCCCATCTCCTTATGTCTTCGTTTCATTAAAAACTGATTGGCATAGATGATCAGAAATCCCAAGATCACTGCGACAAATACAGAAATCCAATTAATGATCACTGACATCAAATGCATCATTGATTTCTGGCTTTCATTCAATTTTAAAACTGCCTGCTGTGCCTGAACAGAATTGAACATATAAAACAAGCAGATTCCAAACGTCAATGTCAGAAAGTAAATCGTATAATCACGAATACTTTTTTTGACATTACTAAATGCAATTTTAGAATACATTCGTACTGTCACCTCCAAGCAATGTCACAACCTCGATGATGCGGTCGAAAAACTGTTTCCTAGAATCACTTCCACGAACTAGTTCATTAAAGATTTTTCCATCTTTGATAAACAGAATACGTTTGCAATAGCTTGCTGTAAATGCATCATGTGTTACCATAAGAATCGTTGCATTTAATTCCACATTCATCGTATCCATGCTGTCGAGTAACATTCTCGCAGCCTTGCTGTCCAAAGCTCCTGTTGGTTCATCCGCAAGGATCAGAGATGGATTTGAGATCATTGCTCTCGCACTTGCCACTCTCTGCTTCTGCCCTCCAGACATCTGATATGGATATTTGTTTAACACCTCTGTGATCATTAATTTCTCTGCGATCGATCTTACTCTGTCCTCAATCTCTTTTGCCGGAACTTTCATGATCGTAAGTGCCAGTGCAATATTTTCAAATGCTGTCAATGTATCTAACAGATTAAAGTCCTGAAAGATAAATCCCAGTTCCTCTCTCCTGAATTTTGAAAGATGCTTCCCTTTCAGTTTGGTAATATCCATTCCATTGATCAAAATATTTCCGGCCGTCACATGGTCGATGGTTGATATACAATTCAGCAACGTAGTCTTACCACTTCCAGAAGCTCCCATGATTCCAATATACTCACCCTTCTCTACTTCAAAACTGATCCGGTCGATCGCCTTTGTCAGATTTGCTTTACTACCATAATATTTTTCAATATTATCAACCTTCAATACAGAACTCATTCTTCCATCTCCTTATCTTTCTTTTCAAATCATTTTGTTTTACCCTTTTGTTCCTCTTATTGACTTGTCTATAATATATCATTAGCCAAAAACTGTATCCATCGATTTTCCTTACATGAAACTTACAATTTTGTCATATTGATATTTCCCATGAAAACTACTATACTAAATTTAACATGACTATATAAAGGAGGAACTCAACATGTATTTAAAAAATGAAGACGTAAAAATTGGAACAATTCCTGACGCTAATGGTTCTGACACACCACTTAGAAAAATGGAATTCTTAACGAAGAAAGAAATGAAAGACAGCAGCCGCCTCTACGGAAAAGTCATCGTACCACCAGGATGTGCCCTTGCTTATCATACTCATGAAAATGAAGGGGAAGCTTATCATATTCTTCAGGGAACTGGTCTTTACAACGATAATGGTACAAAGTATGAAGTACACGCTGGAGACACTACATTTACAAGTGATGGTGCCGGACATGCCATTGAGAATATTGGAGATGAAGATCTTGTATTTATGGCACTGATCTTATTAGATAAATAATCTGCTTTTAAATCATTGATCATCTAAGAATAAAAATATAATATAAAACGCTGGTCCAAATAATCATTGGTCCCAGCGTTTTTCTATCTCTATTTCTAAAATTTAAATTCATGAAATTTTGGTTTCATCTGATCAAACGTATAGATTCCATTAAATCCAATTTCTTTCAGTATCTTCTGCGATTCCATAACCCTGTCTCCAACACGGTCCGCATTATGTGCATCAGATCCGATCGTAATAATCTTTCCACCCATATCATGATAAAGCTCTAAGATTTCCCTTGACGGCATCAGACTTTTCAGATGATAAGCACGACTTGAGGTATTCAATTCAATTCCTTTTCCATCTGCGATCACAACTTCAAAGATCTGTTCAATCAAATCTTTAATTTTTTCAAGCTCAATTTCACCATTCAGATCGTATCTTTTGATTACATCGAGATGTCCCAGAATACTGTAATCTTTATATGCCTTTACAACGTCTAAAATTTCCTGATAGTATCTTCGATTATATTCTAACTGAGTCTTCCCTTTCTGCGGCTCCTGTCTCCAGTACTCTTTATTCTCTACCTGATGGCAGGAAAAGATTACAAAATCAAACGGATACTGTCCAAATGTTTCCTCATACGCTTTTGTTGTATGTACCTGAATTCCAAATTCGATTCCTGTCTTTAATGTGATCTGCCCTTTATATTTTTCTTTCATTTCTTCCATTTCTTTAAAATAAGCATCATAATCACAATTGACTACTGTCGGTACATCATAGTCAGAATGTTCTGTAAAACATAGTTCATCCATTCCTAATTCAATGGCTTTCTGAATCTCCAGCTCCATTGGAAAATCTGTATCTTCACTAAAATATGAATGTACATGGTAATCTGCAAACATTGTAAACCTCCTGTTGGATCATTCATTTAGAAAAATCATCGAGCTTCTTGGAAAACCAATGGTAACAATCGTGTATTCTTCTTCTTTTGACTCAATCTTGAAACTTAACTGCAATTTGTCACAAAGCTTCTTACACAAATATAATCCCATCCCGGTTGATTTCTCATAGTTTCTTCCTGTAGTTCCAGTATAACCTTTATCTGTCACTCTTGGCAAATCTTTTGCTGCAATTCCAATTCCATTATCCCGAATCTCTAAAAATATCTGATTCGTTGATTGTCTTGCCTCAAAGGATATCTGTGGATCTTCTTTTTTATATTTTACCGCATTGCTGATAATCTGATTTAATATAAATAACAGCCACTTTTCATCACTAAATATTTTCTGGTCCAGATTGTTCATACTAATTTTAATCTTGTTGCTGATCATGATTCTTGCATTGGATCTGACAGCTTTTTGTACCATATCTTTTAAATTTAATTCTTTTACCAGATAATCTTTTTCTACGCTATTGCTTCGTGCATAATAAAGTGCTTGTTCAAGATAGTAATTAATCTGCTGTAATGCCTCATCCATTGCTTCTGTGATTTCTGACGGATGATTCTCAAGAATTAACTTGGCTGCTGCCAATGGTGTTTTCACTTCATGAATCCACATTTCAATATATTCCCGATAGCCTGCTGCCTCCGTTCTATACTGAAGTATTTCATCATTCATAGACTTATTACAGCTTTGCAGAATATCATAAATAAATTCTCCCTCAAAAAAATCTGGCCGCTCCATCATTTCAGAAAGCATATTTTTCTGATCCAGCATATCAAGTTTAATTGTCATTTCTTTATAATATCTGAACTTTTTCATATACTGTTGTCCAAGATAAATAAGCTCCAGTAAAATACCGATCACTAGTAAATAAATCATCAAATATCTATTCACTTCAAAAATATAAAATAATCCTTCTATCAGACATAGAAATATAAAATGAGTTGCCATCTGTGCATAATAAATACTTAAAAATCTTCGCAGTCTCATACCATATACCCTTGCCCTCTTTTGGTTTTTATGAAATCTTTTAACCCTGCTGACTCTAATTTCTTTCTGACACGATTAACATTTACAGTTAATGTATTATCATCAATAAATTCATTGGACTGCCATAATGTTTCCATCAGATGATCTCTGCTGACAATCTTACCTTTATTTTGTAAAAGCGTATACAATATTCTCATTTCATTTTTGCTCAATTCAATAACCTGATCTTCATAAACAACCGTACTGTTATTTAATTGTAATTTCAAGCCATGATATTGTACTGAATTCTCTACTTCTTCTTTCCGAGTTCTTTTCAGCATTGCAGAAATCCTTGCTAATAAAATCTGTGTATTATATGGTTTCGTCACAAAATCATCTGCTCCAAGATTCATGCTCATCAGTTCATCCATCTCACTGTCACGGCTTGTCACAACTATAATCGGTACTTCTGATTTTTCTCTGATGGCTCTACATACATAATAGCCATCATATAAAGGCAGATTAATATCCAGTAAGATTAAGTCTGCGTTTTCTCTTAAACAATCTTCCACAACGGTATCAAAATGTTCTATTGCTATAATCTCATATCCATATTTACTTAATAATATGCTAAGTTCATTACGAATGGGTTCATGATCTTCTACTATGATTATCTTTGCTTTCATTTTCTTTTTCCCCACCTTTCCTTATGAGTTCTTATAATAATGAATTCTTATAATATCATATCATAAACTTTTGCAAAAGAAAAAGCGCCTCACATTTGAGACGCTTTCGGAAGTTTTTTATTTCTTATTTTTTAGGCTGTAAAGATTCTTTTCCACCCATATATGGTCTTAATACTTCTGGAATTGCAACGCTTCCGTCTTCTCTTAAGTTGTTCTCTAAAAAAGCAATCAGCATTCTAGGTGGTGCTACTACTGTATTATTTAATGTATGAGCAAAGTAGTTTCCGTTTTCACCTTTCACACGGATACGAAGTCTTCTTGCCTGTGCATCACCAAGGTTAGAACAGCTTCCTACTTCGAAATATTTCTTCTGTCTTGGAGACCATGCTTCTACATCAACAGATTTTACCTTAAGATCTGCTAAGTCACCAGAGCAGCATTCTAATGTTCTTACTGGAATATCCATAGAACGGAATAAATCTACTGTATTCTTCCATAGTTTTTCATACCAGTCTTTGCTTTCTTCTGGTTTGCAAACAACGATCATTTCCTGTTTTTCAAACTGATGGATTCTGTAGACACCACGTTCTTCAATCCCATGTGCTCCTTTTTCTTTTCTGAAGCATGGAGAATAACTTGTCAATGTTTTTGGTAACTGATCTTCCGGTGTTGTTGTGTCGATAAATTTACCGATCATAGAATGTTCACTTGTTCCGATCAGATACAGGTCTTCACCTTCGATCTTGTACATCATAGCATCCATTTCGTCAAAACTCATAACACCTGTTACGACATTGCTTCTGATCATGAAAGGTGGTACGCAGTAAGTAAATCCTCTATCGATCATAAAGTCTCTTGCATATGCGATAACTGCAGAATGTAATCTTGCAATATCTCCCATCAGATAATAGAATCCATTACCTGCTACTTTTCTTGCACTATCAAGATCAATTCCATCAAAGCTTTCCATAATGTCTGTATGATATGGTACTTCAAAATCAGGAACAACTGGTTCTCCAAATCTTTCAAGTTCAACGTTTTCACTGTCGTCTTTACCAATTGGTACAGATGGATCAATAATATTTGGAATTGTCATCATGATCTCTTTGATCTTCTCTTCGACAACTTTTTCTCTTTCACTTAATTCTTCAATACGATCTGCAGATGCTGTAACCTGTTTTTTAACTTCTTCTGCTTCTTCTTTTTTACCCTGTCCCATTAAGGCACCAATCTGTTTAGATAATTTGTTACGATCTGCACGAAGTGCCTGAACTTCCTGTTTGATCTCACGATTTTCCTTATCAAGTTCGATAACTTCATCAACTAAAGGTAACTTACGATCCTGAAATTTATTTTTGATGTTCTGTTTTACTACATCTGGATTTTCTCTTAAAAATTTAATATCTAACATTTTTTCCTCCAATTATTTGTTCATACATTTTTCTAATGTTGTTTTTTCCTCATCTGATAATGCTACTTTGGCAGCACCATCTTTGATTTCTTTGGCATAAACATATGTTGCATTCTGACTGCTCATACCATTTAAAAGTGTTCCATTATTATTATGGTCAAGTAATGCAATTACAAAACTTGTTTCTCCACCCATATCAGAGAACGCATTATACTTATATACTTCCATCTTAGAAAAGCTACTCCTATGTTCTTCATCGATTCTCTGTATTTCACCTTCTAGAAAATCTTGTTCTACAATGATTTCGTTAAGCTTTTCAAATTTCTTGATAATGCTTTCTTCTAATGATTTACCATCTTTTCCCGATAGGAATTTTTCGTAACGTTTTTTTAGTTTACTAACTTTAACTAAAGCAACAATTACAAGGATCAGTGCTAATGCTAATACACCGGCCAGGCCGATCACAACATATTCCATACTTACACTGTTTAAAAAATTTGTCATCTCATGTTCCTCCTAAATTGATCTTATCATATCCACAATGCGTTCTAATTCGTCTTGTGAATAATACTCAATTTCTATTTTCCCTTTATTATTCTTTTTATTTTTAATAGTTACCTTGCTTCCCAGAACCTGTTTCATAGATTCTTCCAGCTGAGTATAAAGGATATCGTGAACATCTTTTTCTTCTTTTTTATTTTTTTTGATTTTCTTTAAATCTTTGACAAGTTTTTCAATATCTCTGACGCTTAATTTTTCATCAAAAACTTTCTGTGCAATTTCATATTGTTGATCTTTGTTTGTAATTGCTAATAATGCTCTTGCATGTCCTGTACTGATCATTTCTTCTTCCAGCATTTTTTGTACTCTTGGATCAAGTTTCAAAAGTCTTAATGAGTTTGTGATCGCAGCACGGCTCTTGCTAACCTTGCCTGCAACTTCATCTTGTTTTAATTGAAATTCTTCCATTAGGCGTTTATATGCCATAGCTTCTTCAATTGGATTTAAATTATCTCTTTGAATATTTTCAATTAAAGCGATCTCTACAACTTCATTTTCATTATACTTACGGATCATGACAGGGACTTCATTAAGGCCTGCTAATTTTGCTGCTCTCCATCTTCTTTCTCCTGCAATGATCTCATAGAAGTCATCTTTTGGAGTTACCAAAATTGGTTGCAACATTCCATATTGTTTAATTGAATCTGATAATTCCTGTAATGTATCTTCATCAAACTGATTACGTGGCTGATCAGGATTAGGTTCAATCTTGTCAATTGGTAATGTCAGTTCTTTCTCTGGATCAGCTTTTTTCTTTGATTTCGATGATCTTGATACTTTTTTCTTTACTTGTTCTACATCTTCTTCATCGACAATCGGTGCTTTTGGAATCAGTGTATTCAATCCTCTTCCAAGTCCCATTTTCTTTCCTGACATTATTTTTTACCTCCATTTTCAATCACTTCTTCTGCAAGTAGATTATAGCTTTCTGCTCCTGAAGATCGAGGAGCATATACATTGATTGGAAGTCCATGACTTGGTGCCTCTGCCAGACGTACATTTCTTGGAATGATCGTCTTGTAAATATTCTGATTTAAGTACGATTTGACATTCTCTACAACCTGCAGCGATAGATTTGTTCTACCATCATACATTGTAAACACAACACCCTCTATCTTTAATCTTGGATTCAGACTCTTCTGAATCAGGTCAATTGTATAGATCAGCTGTGTAAGTCCATCCAATGCATAAAATTCACATTGAATCGGAACAATTACGGTATTTGCTGCTGTCATGGCATTTACTGTTAACATTCCCAATGCCGGTGGGCAATCGATAATAATAAAATCGTATCTTCTTCTTACCTTTTGAAGATTCTCTTTCATGATAAACTGCATTTTATCCACAGTCATCAATTCAATTTCTGCTCCAGCTAAATTTCGATTTGCTGGAAGTAAGGATAGATTATCAAACAAGTCTTTAATGATACAATCTTGTATCTTTTCTTCTCCTGTAATCACCTCATAAGTTGTCTTATCCAGCTCGTTTTTGTCTAATCCCAAGCCACTGGTGGTATTTCCCTGAGGATCCATATCAACGAGTAAGGTTTTCTTTCCTTTTGCCGCAAGTGCTGCTGAAAGATTAACCGCTGTCGTTGTCTTTCCAACTCCACCTTTCTGGTTGGCAATTGCAATAATTCTTCCCATTTCTTTCTCCTTTTGAACAATATTATAACACTATTTTTTTTGCATTGCCATATGTTTCACGTGAAACATTTATTATTTTTTTGTGCAATATTTGTTTCACGCAATTTCAATTTTTCCAAAAATGTTTCACGTGAAACATTTTATAATATTCAGATGCGAAAAGGAGTATTCATCTGAATACTCCTCAATTACTTATAAATTTTGAAATGCATCTATCCATAATAATTAATAAAGCTTTATTATTAATTACATTTGTTCTGGACACTGGATTCCTAATAATTCTAATGCATCTTTAATTACCTGTTTTGCCAAAATAACAATCTTAACTCTTGCTTCTTTTAATTTCTGATCCTCTACATTACACTGATTTTCATGATAAAAACGATTGAAACTTTGTGCTACTCCCATAACATATCTAGAAACTACAGAAGGTTCTAATCTATCTGCTGCCACTTTGATCACTTCTGGGAATCTTTCGATTCCCTTTAATAAAGCTACAGATGTTTCATCTGTTACTAAAGATGCATCAATATCTCCAACTTCTGTGATTCCTGTTTTTCTCAACACACTTGCAGCTCTTGCATATGTGTACTGAACATATGGTCCTGTCTCACCATCAAAGCTGTGAATCTTCTCCCATGTAAATGTTACATCTTTGATTCTCTGGTTATACAAGTCATTAAAGATAATTGCTCCAATTCCAACTTTCTGTGCAACATCTTCTTTATCTTTAAGATCTGGATTCTTTTCTGCAATGATCTCTCTGATCTTAGATACAGATTCTTTTAAGATGTCTTCTGCATATACGATATTACCACTTCTTGTTGAAAGCTTTCCACCTTCTAAACTTACTAATCCATAAGGTACATGAATCAGGTTTTCTTTTGCCCATTCATATCCCATTAATTCTACTACTTTAAATACCTGTGCAAAATGTAATTTCTGCTCTAATCCAGTTACATAAATACACTTATCAAAATTATATTCTTTCTTTCGATAGAAAATTGCAGCTAAATCTCTTGTTGCATAAATACTACTTCCGTCTTTCTTCATTACAAGACATGGCGCCATATCATATTCATCAAGATCTACGATCATTGCTCCTTCACTTTCTTTTAGAAGATTTTTCTCTTTTAATTCTTCTACAACTGCTGCTGTTTTATCACGATAAAAGCTTTCACCTGTGTAATGATCAAAATCCATATTCAGCATTTTATAAATTCTTTTATATTCTACCATACTGATATCTTTAAACCATTCCCAGATAGATAATGCTTCTTCATCACCTTTTTCCATCTTGGCAAACCATTCTCGAGCCTGATCATTTAATGTATCATCTTTCTCAGCTTCTTCATGGAATTTTACATAAATTCTTAAAAGCTCAGGAATACCTTTTTCTTCAACCGCTTCTTTACTTCCCCATTTCTTATACGCAACGATCAGTTTACCAAACTGTGTTCCCCAATCACCTAAATGATTAATTCTTTCTACTTGATATCCCAATTTATCAAAAATATGATATAAAGAGTTTCCAATGATTGTCGTTCTTAAATGTCCAACATGAAAGTTCTTTGCAATATTAGGTGAAGAATAATCGATACAAACAGTTTTTCCTTTTCCGATTTCCTGGGTACCATAAGTATCATTTACTTTTGCTAAAACTTCTTTTACATAATTTTCTTTATTTAAAAAGAAGTTTACATAAGGGCCCATAGCTTCTACTTTTGATACATCGTCGCTTGCAGGAATTTTTTCTGCAAGCTCTGTTGCGATCATATTAGGAGCTTTTCTAAATACTTTCGCTAATTGAAAACATGGAAATGCGAAATCTCCCATATCATCTTTTGGTGGAATTTCAAGAATTCCATCAATCTTCTCTTTATCTAATTCTTCGATTGTCTGATCTAATAAATCAATAACTTTATTTCTCATAATCTTCCCTTTCTATAGTTCGATCAATGCCTGAACATTAATTGAATTTGTCTTCCATCTTGTCACTGAAAATTCTTTTGTAAGTTCTTTTTCAAGGGCACTGCGTTTCTCATAAAACTCTTTTGCATTTTTAATAATTTTAGGTTTTGCTTCTATTTTAATTAATATTTTATACTCATCAATAGTTTTTTCAAAGTTAATAACAAAAACCCCTATATCATCCATTAATGTCTCAAATATCTCATGAAATCCTTTCAAAAATGAAAATGTCATACAAACTTTAGATTCCTCTTTTGATTCGCGATAATTTAATCGTGCTGTTGGATATATTTTTTTAATATATTTCATCAATTCATCAAACGCTGGAACAAATGGAATCTTTTCATCTTCGTTAACATCTTCAGTTACTATATCATCAAAGAGCAGATCTTCTTCTAATCCCTTTTGATAGCTAAGTAATTCTTCGATTCTATGATCTTTATCATGAATCTTCTTCTGAAATTCTTTGATATCTTTTTCAATCTTTATAACATCTTCTGAAACACTTTGCTTTGATTCTTCGATTTCTAATGGTAACGGTGAAAATATCTTTCGTATCTGATAGATTTTCTGCTGGTTTTCAATCGTACCTTCTTTTTCATTCTTTTCCTGCATGACCTCATACATCTTGCGGTTCAACTGATGTCTGTCTGTTTTTAATAACTGTATCTGTTCTTCCAGATAATCATATAACTGACTGATCAAATAACTTTTTTCTTTCTTCTTCTCCATATTTTTACCACTTTCTTTTTATCATAAACGATAACCATCAGAAATGAAAGTAAAACCTTTTAACAAATTGGTTCCTTTGATGGTAAACCAGCTTTCCTTGGAAAACGTTTTGGTGTTGCTTTTGTCTTATGAATCTTTAAAATTGTTCTCGCCATATCTGTATCCGGAATTTCAAAAGATATAATATCTTCAATATTTCCACCTAGAATTTTCACCGCTTTTTTTGAATTCTTGGCTTCTTCTTTGATATCCCCTGATTTATATGGAAGAAAATATCCCCCTTCTTTTACATAAGGAATACAATACTCTGATAAAACTGTCAGATTTGCCACCGCTCTTGATACTACATAATCAAAATTTTCTCTATATTCTTTTTGTTTTGCAAAATCTTCTGCACGTCCATGAATCGCTGTGATTTTTTGAAGTCCTAATGTGTTGATTACTTCATTTAAAAATTTAATTCGTTTATTTAAGGAATCTAGTAATACAATCTCTAATTCTGGAAATGCAATCTTTAATGGAATCCCTGGGAATCCTGCACCTGTTCCTAGATCCAGAATTTTTTGATCTTTCAACTCAACTCCACTCTTTACCAATGCCAAGCTATCTGCAAAATGTTTATCAATTACTTCATTTTTTTCTGTGATCGCGGTCAGGTTCATCACTTTATTCTTCTCTACAAGCATCTTATAGTACATTTCAAACTGTTCTAACTGATGATCACTTAATGCAATTCCAAATGCAGCTGCTTTTTCTCTTAATCTTTCCATCTATTATCTCCTATGATGCATTTGTTCCAGATAAATCAGCAATACAGAAATATCTGCTGGTGACACCCCTGAAATTCTGGATGCCTGTCCGATAGACGATGGTCTGATCTTTGATAACTTCTGTTTTGCTTCAATTCGCAAGCTTCCAACATCTTCGTAATCAATATCTTCTGGAATTCTCTTTTTCTCCATCTTCTTAAACTGTTTTACCTGTGACAACTGACGTTTGATATATCCTTCATATTTAATATTAATATTTACCTGTTCCTGAACATCCAGATCGTACTCTGGTCTATCTGGATCGATTGGTGCCAAATCCATATAAGTAAGCTCTGGACGACGAATCAGTTCTGTCATCTTTGCAGATGATTTTAATGTTGTACTGCCAAGTTTCTCAAGCAATGTCTGAACATTTTTGGATGCACCCACATTAATATCTTCAAGACGCTTCATCTCATCTTCAATCTGCTGTTCTTTTACTAATAACTTGTCATATCGTTCCTGACTGATCAATCCTGCTTCATATCCAATCTTTGTCAGACGAAGATCCGCATTATCCTGACGAAGTAGTAAACGATACTCTGCTCTTGATGTCATCATACGATATGGTTCTTGTGTTTCTTTTGTAACCAGATCATCGATCAAAACTCCAATATAAGCCTGTGAACGATCCAGAATGATAGGATCTTTTTCCTGTAATTTACGTGCAGCGTTGATACCTGCCATCAACCCTTGTGCTGCTGCCTCTTCATATCCTGAGCTTCCATTAAACTGTCCACCAGAAAATAAACCATCAATCTCTTTAAATTCCAGAGATGCTTTTAACTGTGTCGCATCAATACAATCATACTCAATTGCGTAAGCATTTCTCACGATCTTGGCATTCTCAAGTCCTGGAACACTGTGATACATCTTATACTGTACATCTTCTGGCAATGAACTTGACATACCACCAACATACATCTCATTTGTATATTCGCCTTCTGGCTCAATAAATACCTGATGACGATTCTTATCTGGAAACTTCACGATCTTGTCTTCGATAGATGGACAATATCTAGGTCCTGTTCCCTCAATTGCTCCAGAAAATAATGGTGATCTGTGAAGATTTTCTTTGATGATTTCATGTGTCTCTTCTGTTGTATACGTTAACCAGCATGAAATCTGATCTCTCTTGATATCTTCTTCCTTATTTGTAAAGCTGAATGGTACGATCCTTTCATCTCCAAACTGCTCTGCCATCTTAGAAAAATCAATCGTATTCTTATCAATTCTGGCAGGTGTTCCTGTTTTAAATCGTCTCATGGAAATACCATGACTCTTTAAGGAATCTGTCAGATAATTGGCTGCCTGCAGCCCGTTTGGTCCTGTGTGATTACTTACTTCCCCATAAATGCAACGTGCTTTCAGATAAGTTCCTGTCGTCAATACAACTGCTTTTGCATAATAAACCGCACCTGAATATGTCTTAACTCCTTTAATCTTTCCATCTTCCACAAGGATTTCTGTAACTTCCCCCTGACGAAGTGTAAGATTTGGTGTATTCCCCATAACCTGTGTCATAGAAATAGAATACATCTTCTTATCTGCCTGTGCTCTCAAAGAATGTACTGCCGGTCCCTTTGATTTATTTAGCATCTTGGACTGTAAATAGGTTTTATCGATATTTTTACCCATTTCACCACCAAGTGCATCAATTTCTTTTACCAGATGTCCCTTAGAGCTTCCTCCAATATTCGGATTGCATGGCATCAGTGCAACACTATCCATGCTTACTGTAAAACAGATTGTTTCAAATCCCATTCTGGCTGCTGCAAGTGCGGCTTCACATCCGGCATGGCCAGCACCTACAACAATGATATCATATTTTTCTTCTAAATTATTCATCTTTATTTACCCATACAAAATTCTGCAAAAATCTCATTTACCAGGTCTTCTCCCACAGATTCTCCTGTGATAAATCCTAAATGCTCATAGGCATCTAAAAGATCAATAGAGAAGAAATCTTCTGGCATTCCATCTTCAATACTCTGTAATACCATAGAAAGGCTCTTTAATGCCTCACTTACTTCTGTTTTGTGTCTCATATTCGTCAGGTATATTTCATCATTAAACGAAACATGTCCTTCAAAGAAAATATCCTGAATCAATTGATATAATTCTTCAATTCCAGTCTGCTCCTTGGCTGAAATCTGAACAATCTGATCAAAACCTTTTTCCTTAAGATTTTCCTTTGTCACTACCTGCTCAAGATCAGCTTTATTTAATAAAACAATCGTTTGCTTACCTTCAATAAGCTGCATGATTTCTTCATCATCCTTCGTTAAAGGATCTGATGTATCTACAACATAAAGAACAAGATCAGCTTTCTTTAACAGTTCTTTGGCTTTGTCTACTCCAATCTTTTCAATCAGATCATTTGTATCTCTGATTCCTGCTGTATCAATGATGTTCAGCGGAATTCCTTTGATCTGAATTGATTCTTCCAACGTATCTCTTGTTGTACCTGCAATATCTGTAACGATTGCTCGTTCCTCTCCCAGCAAAACATTCAATACAGAAGATTTTCCTGCATTCGGTTTTCCAACAATAACAGTCTGTATTCCTTCTTTGAGAATTCGTCCATTATCTGCATTCTCCAGAAATTCATTCAACTGTTTAATAATTTTCTCAACCTGCTCTCTCAGCTCATCTGAAAATCCATCCACACTATAATGTTCTGGGTCATCCAATGCTGATTCGATAAATGCAACGCTGTGAATAATCTGTTTTCGGATCTCTGTAATTTTCTTTCCAAGCGCCCCCTCTAACTGCTTTAAAGATGTGCTCATTGCAAATTCATTCTTAGACTGAATCAGATCCATAACAGCTTCTGCTTCTGAAAGGTCGATTCGTCCATTCAAAAATGCTCTCTTTGTAAACTCACCTGGCTCTGCAGGTGCTGCTCCGGCCTTAAATACTGCTTCCAGAACTTTCTTCATAACAACCACACCACCATGGCAGTTAATCTCTACAACATCTTCTGCTGTATAAGAATGTGGACCTTTCATAACAAGCACAATACACTCATCAAGCAATGTCTCTCCGTCATATACGTGTCCATAATGTGCTGTATATGTCTTGACTTCCTTTATCTTCTTATCTATTTTCTTCGGTTTAAATACTTTTTCAATAATATCCAGTGCCTGATCTCCGCTGATCCTGATAATTCCAATTCCACTATTGGTCATCGGAGTAGCAATTGCTGCAATCGTATTTGACTTCATATAATATACCTCAAAAAAGGGCTGCCTAAATTAAGGCAGCCCTAAATCTTATTTTTTAAGCATAACAACAACTTTACGATAAGGATCCTTACCTTCGCTCTTTGTAATCACTTCCGGATCTCTCTGCAATGCAGAATGGATGATTCTACGCTCATTTGGATTCATTGGTTCTAAGTAAATTGGTTTTTTATTCTTCTTTACTTTATACGCAATGCTTCCTGCTAATTTCTCTAAAGTCTGCTGTCTTCTTTCTCTGTAATTTTCTGTATCAAGCTTGATCTTTACAAAAGAATCGCTCTCTTTATTTACATAAAGACTGATAAGATACTGCAGGGCATCCAGTGTCTGTCCGTGCTTACCGATCAATGCACCCATCTTCTCTCCAGATACATTGATGTTTAATACGTTATCTCTGCGGTTATAGTAAAGATTTAACTTTGGATCAAGTCCCATCGCTCTTAACACTTCATCCAAATACTTTTCAGTATCTTTAATGATCTGATCAATATTCTCTGGTGTCTTATTCTTCTTAGTTTCCTTTACAGGAACCTCTTCTTTTGCTTTAGAACTCTTCTTAGGCTGACGATTTGATTTCTCATCTGCCGTCTTCGCTGGTTTCTTTTCAACCTTTTTCTTAGGTTTCTCTTTTTCTATTGTCTGAGGCTTAACTTCTGTCTCTTTCTTTTCTTCTTCTTTAATTTCAATGATGACTGGTTTCTTAAACAGCCCAAAAAAGCCATTACTTCCCGGATCGATCACTGTATACTTGAGGTCTGTACTTGGAATTCCCAACTCCATTGCAGCATTCATAACTGCATCAGATTCAGTTTTTCCAGTGAATCTCTTTGCTGACATCCTTATTTACCCCCTTTGTTTTTGTTGAGTGCATTCGCTTTAGAAGCAATTCCTCCTTTAGAATTTCCTGAATAATCAATATTCTTTGTTGATTTCAGATTTGCACTCTTCTTAATGCTGGAATCTGTACCTTGCAGTCCCTGCTGTTCAGCCTGTGCTCCCAACATCTTTTCATAAAGAGAAGGACCTTTTTTCTTTCTTTTCTTAGCTGCCTTCTCACGACTTTTTTCAATAATCTTATCCATATCAGCATGATCATAATGGTAATTAAACGCAACCTGCTGAATATACTGGAATAAAGCACTCGCTGTCCAGTAAATACCAATACCGATTGGTAATGAAATACACATTACAAATGACATTAACGGCATTGTGTACATCATACTCTTTGTCATTCCTGCTCCTGGTGTACTTTCATCCATCTGATTTGTAGACATAGATGTTTTTGCACTTAAGAACTGAAAAATAAATGATAATACAGGGATGATCAGTAATGGAGTTAATCTGAATCCTGGTGCTGAATTTAAATCCATACCTAAAAATAGATTTGGATGATACTGTGTATCATGTGCAATCTGAGGAATATAAGTATTAACACCACGAATTACATAATACAGTGCCATGATGATCGGAAACTGAATTAATGTTGGTAAACATCCACCAGTTGGACTTGAACCATACTTTTCATAAACTTTCTGCATCTCTTCATTCTGTTTCATCATAGATGCCTGGTCTCTTTTGTTACGATATTTCTTAGTGATCTTATTGATCTCTGGTTGCATATGCTGATTGATCTTCATAGATCTCTGCTGTTTCATTGTTAATGGTAATAAAATTAACTTAGAAACTAATGTAAATAAAATAATACATAAACCAACATTATAGATACCCATTGTTGCTAATCCACTATAGATTGCTCGAATGATCCAACCAAAAATAATTACAAACGGAGTTAAAATACCTCCGGTGCCCGTAGTCTGGGCTTGTGCCAATAACATCATTTTTTGCACCTTTTTCCTTTCCTGACTTCCGGAACAGGGTCATATCCGCCTTTTGAAAATGGATTACATCGTAATATTCTAAAAATTGCCAAAAGACTCCCTTTGACAACTCCGTGCTTCTCCAATGCTTCTATGGCATATTCCGAACAAGTCGGAACATAAATACATGTTCCTCTTCCCTTTAATTTCGATAAATATTTTCTGTAAAACCTGATAATGGATATTAAAATCTTCTTCAATTGTGTTCAACTCTTCTTAGATGATGCAGATCTACCAAATGTAAAAATGCACTTTCAATCGTATGGCAGTCCTTTCCTTTTGCAGTTTGTCTTGCAATTACTACCATATCATATCCTGTTTTTAAATTATCCTGATTCAAACGATAGCTTTCACGAATTAAGCGTGTAGTTCTATGACGCACTACACTATTTCCAACTTTTTTACTTACTGATATTCCCAGACGATTATATTCTAGGTCATTCTTCCTATAATAAAGGACCAAGTACTTATTAGCTTTGGATTTTCCTTCATTATATACCATCTGGAACTCTTTATTATTTCTTAATGAATGATAATTTTTCATGGTTCTCTTCCTTATTAATAGAGAAAAGAAAAGGTCACATCTCTGCGACCTAAGCTGATAATCTATTTCTTCCTTTTGCTCTTCTGCTCTTCAGAACTTTTCTTCCGTTTGCAGTGCTCATTCTTTTTCTAAATCCATGAACCTTAGATCTCTGTCTTTTCTTTGGCTGAAATGTCATTTTCATTCTAAAACACCTCCTTAACAAAATTTTATGCGTTATATATATGAATAATATATTCGTAAAAACATCACTCCTATTATAGACAGAGAAATGCCAAAAAGTCAAGTAAATTCTACGTTTTTTTCACTTTCTTATGTATTTTCATATATATTGTGGTTTGCGCGAAAGTTATCCACAATTTGTAGATAACTTGTGCATAACTTGGTGATAAAATGTGGGCAATAAACACACAAAATGTCGAATTGCCTTATTTTATCACGTTTTTCAACATGTGTATAATGTGGAATAACTTATCCACAATATGTGGGCAACTTTTATTTTTCGATTGAAAAAAGAAATCTTTTGTTATACACTAAATATAGTGCCGTACTATGCACATTTATAAAAATATGATTTAGAAAGGGATTTATGTTATCCATGAAAAACGAAATTGAGAAAATTTGGGATGATGTATTAGTCAAGCTTGAGCAAGAGCATGACGTTTCCAGTGCTGCAATTAATGCCTGGATTAAACCATTACATATTAAAGATGTCCAGTCCAATAAGATAATTCTTTCTCTGGATGCTAAATATGATGAGCGGGGTATTCAATTTATTAAGAAAAAAATGTACGATTTTTATATTTCCCTTGCTATTTCTGATCTTACCGGCAAGAAATACGATATAGAGGTTGAGCTAGAAAAAGATGGAGAAAAACCAAAACAAACTCCTGCTGCTACACCTGAACATGACAATAATAACTTAAATCCCCGTTATACTTTTGATACATTCGTAATCGGTGACAATAACCGCATGGCACATGCTGCCAGTATTGCTGTTGCGGAAGCTCCAGCGGAAGCCTATAATCCGCTGTTTTTATATGGAGGTGCAGGTCTTGGAAAGACTCATTTAATGCACTCCATCGCACATTATATCATTGAACATAATAGTTCTTTAAATGTTTTATATGTAACAAGTGAAGATTTTACAAATGAAGTTATCAATTCAATTCAGCACAAAAAACAGGAAGAGTTGCGCAGTAAATACCGTAATATCGATGTTTTATTAGTCGATGATATTCAGTTCGTTATTGGTAAAGAAAGTACACAGCAGGAATTTTTCCATACCTTTAATGCACTTTATAACTCTAAAAAACAAATTATTCTTTCCTCTGATAAACCTCCAAAAGAGCTGGATGTATTAGAAGAAAGACTCCGGAGCCGTTTCAGCTGGGGACTTCCAGTTGATATCCAACCTCCAAACTATGAAACAAAGGTTGCAATCCTCAGAAAACGTGCAGAATTAGACAATATTTATATTGATGATGAAATTTTTGATTACATTGCAACACACATTAAGTCTAATATTCGTGACCTCGAAGGTGCATTAAACAAAATTAAGGTTTATTCCAAATTAAATAAAAAACCAATTGACCTTGAATTATCCAAAATTGCTCTTCAAGATCTGATCGATAATAAAACAAAACAGGCTATTACACCTGAATTGATCATGCAGACAGTTGCTGAACATTTTAATATTCAGACAAGTGATATCATCTCAAAAAAACGCAGTCATGATATTGCTTATCCACGGCAGATCTGTATGTATTTGTGTAAGAAAATGACAGATCAATCACTCGTTAAAATTGGTGAGATCATTGGTAAGAGGGATCACTCTACTGTGATTCATGGTATTGAGAAAATTGAAAAAGATCTTGAAAAAGACCCTGAATTAAGCAAGGTTATTGAAGTTATCACCAAAAAGATGGATTAATTTTTATTTTTTTCACATTTTATCGTTAGTTATCCACATTTTCTGTGGATAAGCTGTGGATATCCTGTGTATTATTGTTTTTGCAATTTTAGGTGATGTTGATAAGTTCACGATTATCCTCTGATTTTCATCAACTTTTGAACATTTTATCAACCCTTATAAAGCTTTATCCTTAGCGGTTTTTTAAGGTTATCCCCATATCCACAGCTACTACGACTATTACTACGACTTTTATTTATTTATTTAACAACAATCTGACACCGAAAGGAGTTATTCACAATTATGAAAATCATATGTACAAAATCTAATTTAGTGCATGCTGTTTCCATTGTTTCAAAAGCAGTATCAAATAATACGACTCTTCCAATTTTGAAATGTATCTTAATTGAGGCAGTTGCAGGAAATATCAGATTAACAGCAAATGATATGGAACTTGGAATTGAAACAACCATTGATGGTCATATTGATGCACCTGGTAAAATTGCAATTGAAGCAAAACTTTTTTCTGAAATTGTACGAAAATTACCAGATAATGATGTAATGATAGAAACTGATGATCAGTATAAAGCAACGATTACTTGTGAAAAAGCATGTTTTCAGATTATGGGACAGGAAGGAGAAGAATTTCCTTCTTTACCAGAGATTGAGAAAAATCAAAGCATCACTTTGTCACAGTTTTCATTAAAAGAAGTAATTCGTCAAACAATTTTTTCAATTTCTGACAATGAAAATACAAAATTAATGACTGGTGAATTATTTGAAGTGAAAGATGACCAATTAAGTGTTGTATCTTTGGATGGTCATCGAATCTCTATTCGACATATTGAACTAAAAGATCATTATGATCCGTTTAAAGTTATTGTCCCTGGTAAAACTTTACAGGAAATTGTTAAGATCATTTCCGGAGAAATGGACGAAAATGTTTCAATTTATGTAACTTCAAAACATATTTTATTTGAATTTGATAATACAAGAGTTGTTTCAAGATTGCTAGAAGGGGAATATTATAAGATAAGTCAGATGTTATCCAGCGATTATGAAACAAAAATCATAATTAACAAAAAAGAATTTTTAAATTGTATCGACAGAGCGAGTCTTTTGATTCGTGAATCTGATAAAAAACCAATAATTATCAATATTACGGATCATTCATTAAAATTAAATATCAATTCTTTCTTTGGATCAATGGAAGAAGAAATTTTGATCCAAAAAGAAGGAAGAGATCTCTTAATTGGCTTTAATCCTAAGTTTTTAATGGATGTTCTTCGAGTAATCGATGATGAAGAAATCAATATTTATCTTGTAAATCCGAAAGCACCTTGTTATATCAAAGATGATGCCGGAACATATAATTATCTGATTCTTCCGGTTAATTTTAATCATTAGAAAGGATTTTTTAGATGGAAATTAAACTTAAAGATGAATTTATTAAACTTGGTCAGGCATTAAAAGCTGCTGGACTGGTAGATTCTGGAGTTGTAGCAAAAATTGTCATTCAGGATGGAGAAGTTCTTGTAAACGGAGAAGTTGAAACAAGAAGAGGAAAAAAATTATATGGCGGTGAAGTTGTGTCTTTTGATGGACAGGAAATTCGCATTGTAAAATAGTGTGGGAGTAGTATGATTATTAAATCTTTGGAATTAAAAAATTATCGGAATTATGATGAACTTTCCATGAATTTTGCGAGTGGAACCAATTTATTGTATGGAGATAATGCCCAGGGAAAGACTAATATTCTGGAATCTATTTATCTGAGCGCAACAACCAAATCGCATCGAGGAAACAAGGATCGAGAGTTAATAAAGTTTGAAGAAAATGAAGCTCACATAAGAATTCATTTTGAAAAGCAGGGAATCGACCATCAGTTGGATATGCATCTTAAGAAAAATAAAGCAAAAGGTGTGGCAATTGACAAGATTCCGATCAGAAGATCAAGTGATCTACTTGGGCAGATTCCGGTAATTTTGTTTTCTCCAGAAGATTTAAAGATCGTAAAAAGTGGTCCTAGTGAGAGAAGAAAATTTCTGGATATTGAATTGTCGCAGATGGAACGTCTGTATTTGTATCAACTGACAAATTATAATAAGATTTTGATACAGAGAAATAATTTATTAAAACAAATACGTTTTCAGAATAATCTGATAGATACGTTAGAAGCATGGGATATTCAACTTGTAAAATATGGTTCGGAAGTTATTAAATATCGTGAAAAATTTATCAAACATTTGGGTAAAGTCTGTCAAAAAATTCACAATAAATTAACTGGTGGAAAAGAACAAATTTTACTGGAATATGATCGCAATGTAGGGTATGATAGTTATTTAACGGAACTTAAAAAAAAGAGACAAAAAGATTTAAAATATTTTACAACGACTGTGGGACCGCATCGTGATGATATTAGTTTTGTTGTAAATGGAATCGATATCAGAAAATATGGTTCACAGGGGCAGCAAAGGACAGCAGCATTATCTTTAAAGCTGGCGCAGATTCAATTGATGCGTGAAGTGATGAAAGAATCACCGATCTTGCTGCTTGACGATGTTTTGTCGGAGCTTGATAGTAATCGTAAGACGTATCTTTTGGAGAGTATTAAAGATACACAGACGATTATTACATGTACGGGCTTAGATGAATTTATTAGTAAACACCTGCCAATTCAACGTATGTTTCAAATAAAAGCAGGAAAAATTGTAAAAGAAAATTAGGAGGAAACTATGGGTACACAAAAAAATGGAGAATATGGAGCTGATCAGATCCAGATTCTGGAAGGGTTAGAAGCTGTGCGTAAAAGACCCGGAATGTACATTGGAAGTACATCAGAAAAAGGACTTCATCATCTGGTATACGAAATTGTAGATAATGCCGTAGATGAATCTCTGGCTGGATTCTGTGATACGATCATCGTAACACTGAACAAAGACGGCTCTGTTACAGTCGAGGATAACGGGCGTGGAATTCCGGTTGGGATCAATAAGAAAAAAGGTGTATCCAGCGTTGAAGTTGTATTTACGATCCTTCATGCAGGAGGTAAGTTCGGCGGTGGAGGATACAAAGTATCTGGAGGACTTCATGGTGTAGGTTCTTCCGTTGTAAATGCTTTATCTGACTGGCTGGAAGTCACAGTCTGCAAAGAAGGACATGTTCATAAACAGCGTTATGAGAGAGGAAAGGTATGCTATCCTCTGAAAGTTCTCGGTGATACAGACAAGACTGGAACAACCGTTACATTTTATCCGGATGCAACGATTTTTGAGACGATTGATTTTGATTACAATACATTGAAGAGACGATTAAGAGAGACAGCTTTCTTAACAAAGAATTTAAAGATCGTTTTAACAGATGACCGTGGGGAAGAACAGGTTTCAGAGACATTCCACTATGAAGGTGGTATCAAGGAATTCGTTGATTACCTGAATAAGGGAAAAGAAGCACTCTATCCAGAAGTTATTTATTGTGAAGGTGAGAAAGACGGAGTGTATGTTGAAGTTGCATTCCAGCATAATGATTCTTACAATGAGACATCCCTAAGTTTCGTAAATAATATTATTACGCCAGAAGGTGGAACACATTTATCAGGGTTTAAGACGGCTTTAACAACTACTTTCAATGATTATGCAAGAAAGAATAACCTTCTGAAAGAGAAAGAAGATAACTTAAGTGGTGAAGATATCCGTGAAGGATTGACTTCAGTTATCAGTATCAAGATCGGGGAACCACAGTTTGAAGGTCAGACAAAACAGAAGTTAGGAAACAGCGAGGCCAGAGGTGCTGTTAACAGCGTTTTATCTGAGCAGCTGAAATATTTCTTAGAGCAGAATCCTCAGGTTGCGAAAGTAATCTGTGAGAAGGCTGTGCTTGCACAGAGAGCAAGAGATGCAGCAAGAAAGGCTCGTGATCTTACAAGAAGAAAGACTGCTCTTGACGGTATGAGTCTTCCAGGAAAACTTGCAGACTGTTCTGACAAGAATCCAGAGAATTGTGAAATCTATATCGTTGAGGGAGATTCTGCGGGTGGTTCAGCAAAGACAGCTCGTTCGCGTGCGACACAGGCAATCCTGCCTCTTCGTGGTAAGATCTTGAACGTTGAGAAGGCAAGACTTGATAAGGTTCTTGTGAACAAAGAGATTCAGGCGATGATCACAGCGTTTGGTACGGGAATTCATGAAGATTTTGATATTGAGAAATTAAGATACCATAAGATCATCATCATGACGGATGCCGATGTCGATGGAGCACATATCGCAACATTGCTTCTGACGTTCATATACCGCTTTATGCCGGAATTGATCAAGCGAGGGTATGTATACCTTGCCCAGCCACCTCTTTACCGTGTAGAGAAGAATAAGAAGTTCTGGTACGCTTACAGTGATGAAGAATTGAACAACATTCTTCAGGAAATCGGACGAGATAACAATAACAAGATTCAGCGTTACAAAGGTCTTGGAGAGATGGATGCAGAGCAGTTATGGGATACAACCATGGATCCTGAGAAGAGAATTTTATTAAGAGTAAACCTTGATGAAGATTCTGCTTCAGAGATCGATCTGACATTTACAACACTGATGGGTGATCAGGTAGAGCCAAGACGAGAATTTATCGAAGCAAACGCAAAATATGTGCAGAATCTTGATATTTAGGAAGGGAGAAACAAATGGACGAGAATACAATTTTTGATAAAGTTCATGACATTGATCTGAAAAAAACAATGGAGAATTCATATATTGACTATGCCATGAGCGTTATCGCTTCCAGAGCTCTTCCAGATGTGCGTGACGGTTTGAAACCGGTACAGAGAAGAATTCTTTATGCGATGATCGAATTAAATAACGGACCTGATAAACCACATCGTAAATGTGCCCGTATCGTTGGTGATACCATGGGTAAATATCATCCACATGGTGACAGCTCTATCTATGGGGCGTTAGTTAATATGGCGCAGGAATGGTCTACAAGATATCCATTGGTAGATGGACATGGAAACTTCGGTTCTGTCGATGGTGATGGTGCAGCTGCCATGCGTTATACAGAAGCAAGATTAAGCAAGATTTCCATGGAACTTCTGGCTGATATTAACAAGAATACAGTTGATTTCAGACCAAACTTTGACGAGACAGAGAAAGAACCAGCAGTACTTCCTTCTCGATTCCCAAATCTGTTAGTGAATGGTACACAGGGAATCGCGGTTGGTATGGCAACGAATATTCCACCTCATAACCTTAGAGAAGTAATCAATGCGGTGATCAAGATCATTGATAATCAGGTTGAGGAAGATCGTGAGACAACGATCGAAGAATTATTAGAGATAATTAAAGGACCAGATTTCCCTACAGGTGCGACAATCCTTGGGCGTTCTGGTATCGATCAGGCTTATCGTACAGGTCGTGGAAAGATCAAAGTGCGTGCTGTTACAGATATTGAGGCAATGGCAAATGGAAAGCAGCGTATTATCGTAACAGAGCTTCCATACATGGTAAATAAAGCAAGACTGATCGAGAAGATTGCGGCTTTAGTAAGAGAAAAGAAAGTGGAAGGAATTACAGAGCTTCGTGATGAATCTGACAGAAGTGGTATGCGTATCTGCATCGAACTTCGTCGTGATGCAAATGCGAACGTAATCCTGAATCAGTTATATAAACATACACAGCTTCAGGATACATTTGGTGTGATCATGCTGGCACTTGTTGATGGACAGCCAAAGACAATGAACCTGCACGAGATGCTGGATTATTATCTGGAACACCAGAAAGATGTCGTGACAAGAAGAACACGCTATGAATTAAACAAAGCGGAAGAACGAGCACATATCTTAGAAGGATTACTGATCGCTCAGGATAACATCGATGAAGTGATCAAGATCATTCGTGGAGCAGAGAACATTCAGGCAGCCAAGCTTGAATTGATGGAACGTTTTGGACTTTCAGATGCACAGGCACAGGCAATCGTTGATATGCGTCTGAGAGCACTGAATGGTTTGGAACGTGCTAAACTTGAAAAAGAATACAAAGAATTGATGGAGCGTATCGGTGAATTGAAGGCGATTCTAGCAGACGAAAAGAAATTACTTGGAGTTATCAAAGATGAAATCGCACTGATCCGTGACAAATATGGAGATGAAAGAAGAACACAGATCGGATTTGATGTTGATGACATTTCCATGGAAGATCTGATTCCTAGAGAAAATACTGTAATCACGATGACAAAACTTGGATATATCAAGAGAATGACTGTTGATAATTTCAAGAGTCAGAATCGTGGTGGTAAAGGTATCAAGGGAATGCAGACGATCGATGAAGATTACATCGAAGAACTGTTTATGACAACGACACATCACTACATCATGTTCTTTACCAATACAGGACGTGTATACCGTCTGAAAGCGTATGAGATTCCTGAGAGTGGAAGAACGGCAAGAGGAAGTGCGATCGTTAATCTGCTGCAGTTACAGCCAGGAGAGAAGATCACAGCAGTAATTCCACTGGCAGACTACGAAGAAGGCAAATATCTGTTAATGGCAACAAAATATGGTGTTGTTAAGAAATCTTCTATCATGGAATATGCAAATATCCGTAAGACAGGATTAGCAGCGATCACATTAAAAGATGATGACCAGCTGATCGAAGTTAAATATACAGAAGATGATGAGGATGTATTCCTTGTAACAAAGAATGGACAGTGTATCCGCTTCCATGAAAGCGATGTCAGATGTATCGGACGTACTTCTATGGGTGTTCGTGGAATCAATCTGACAGGTGATGATGAAGTTATTGGAATGCAGCTTGACAGTCAGGGTGAAGCGTTGCTGATCGTATCTGCAAATGGTATGGGTAAACGTACACTGACTTCAGAGTTTACAGCACAGCATCGTGGTGGTAAAGGTATTAAGTGCTACAAGATCACAGAAAAGACAGGTGATGTTGTAGGTGTGAAAGCAGTCAATGACGATAATGAGATCATGATGATCACAACAGGGGGAATCATTATCCGTACAGCAGTAGCCTCCATTTCCATGCTTGGAAGAAATACTTCTGGAGTAAAAGTTATGAATGTTGGTGAGAATGTAGAGGTAGCCAGCATTGCGAAAGTCCGTGAAGAGAAACTTGAAGATGAGCAGGAAGAAAATACAACAGAAGAATAAAAAATAAAAATCAGGGTGCAGATGAATTGTCTGTACCCTGATTTCGTTATATAATAAAATAATAGATGCTCAAATACTTTTTGGCAGTGATAATACAAAACAAAAATATTTTTGGAGGAAAACATGAGAACGATTCATACAGATGAGATCATCAAGAATATAAAAGAGATGTGTATCGAGGCAAACTTATCTTTGACAGAGGATATGAAATGCCGTTTTAAGAATGCAACAGAAAGCGAAAAGAGTCCGTTAGGAAAACAGATTTTAAATCAATTGCAGGAGAATATGGAAATTTCGGCAGCAGATCAGATTCCAATTTGTCAGGATACAGGAATGGCAATCGTATTTTTAAATATTGGACAGGACGTTCATATTGAGGGTATGGATTTACACGATGCAGTGAATGAGGGAGTTCGTCAGGGATATACAGAAGGATATCTTAGAAAGTCTGTTGTAAAAGATCCTTTAATCCGCGAGAATACAAAAGATAATACACCTGCGATCGTGCATATAGATATTGTTCCAGGGGAGAATCTTGAAATCTTAGTAGCTCCAAAAGGATTCGGAAGTGAAAATATGAGTTGTATCTTTATGTTAAAACCAGCAGACGGAGAAGAAGGTGTGAAGAAATCTGTCATTCAGGCGGTCAAAGATGCGGGTCCCAATGCTTGTCCACCAATGGTTGTAGGAGTTGGACTTGGAGGAAGTTTTGAAAAAGCAGCATTTCTTGCAAAGAAAGCTTTGACAAGGAATTTAGATACACCTTCTGATAAACCTCATATTGCGAAATTAGAGAAAGAATTGTTAGAAGAGATCAATCAGCTGGGAATCGGTCCTGGGGGGCTTGGAGGTTCTACAACTGCGTTAGGACTTAATATTGAGACTTACCCTACACATATTGCGGGAATGCCATTAGCAGTGAATATTTGTTGTCATGTAAATCGTCATGCACATAGAGTACTGTAAAGAATTCGATATTATTTTGGATGAGTATTTAAAAATACAAGGAGTAGAAGATTATGGAGAAACATTTAAATGTTCCAGCGAAAACAGAAGAGCTTTCAGAACTTAAATCAGGAGATTATGTATATTTGACAGGAACAATCTATACAGCCAGAGATGCGGCACATAAAAGAATGTATGAAACTTTACTAGATGGAAAAGAATTACCAGTAGATGTTTCCGGACAATTTATTTATTATCTTGGGCCAACGCCAGCGAGAGAAGGACAGATCATTGGATCAGCAGGACCAACAACGAGTAGCAGAATGGATAAGTATACACCAATGATGCTTGATCAGGGATTAAAAGGAATGATAGGTAAAGGAAAGCGTTCACCAGAAGTTATTGAATCTATTAAAAAGAATGGTGCAGTATATTTTGCAGCTGTAGGAGGGGCCGGAGCTTTGCTTTCAAAATGTATCAAAGAAGCGGAAGTGATTGCGTATGATGATCTTGGAACAGAAGCTATCCGCAAATTAAGAGTTGAAAACTTCCCAGTTATCGTTGTGATTGACAGTAATGGAAACAATTTATATGAGACTGCAGTAGAAAATTTTAAAAAATTAAAATAATCAATAAAAATCTATTGACAAAAGACAAATCCTTTGGTAAGCTATTTAAGCGTCATGTGAATGACGAATGCAATTAAATATTTTAATATTTAGGCATTTGCAGAAGTACTCAAGTGGCTGAAGAGGTGCCCCTGCTAAGGGTATAGACCGTTTACGCGGTGCGAGGGTTCAAATCCCTCCTTCTGCGTTGTTAAATCTTCCGAATTGGAAGGTTTAATTTTTTGACAAAAGATATTGACATGAATGTTGAAATGTGATATCTTATAGAAGTTGCACTGCTTATAGCAGAGCGAAGAATATCGTTTGTGGAATGACGGAAAGAAATGTTTGTTTACTCAGAATATTGGACGGAGAGCGATCACAACATTCTGAAAAAAATAAATAAAAAGTTCTTGACAGAATAAAAAGAAAATGATATGATATAAAAGTTGCCGCAGTTCTTATAAAGAACGGGCCAACAAAATAAATTAAAAAAGTTCTTGACAAGCTAAGAACTAAGTGATATAATGATAAAGCTTCTTATACGAAGCGGATCACAAAAAGATCTTTGACAACTGAACAATAAGACAACCTTGAAAATTCTAATGAATTTTTCAGATGATTTTAGAAAAAATCAACGAACGTTCTTTATAAGAACAGTAATAACAAGGATAAAGAAGCTAGTGCTTCTTGAACTTGGATCAACATTGAACATGAGAGTTTGATCCTGGCTCAGGATGAACGCTGGCGGCGTGCTTAACACATGCAAGTCGAACGAAGCGCCTTATTTGATTTTCTTCGGAACTGAAGATTTGGTGACTGAGTGGCGGACGGGTGAGTAACGCGTGGGTAACCTGCCCTGTACAGGGGGATAACAATCAGAAATGACTGCTAATACCGCATAAGACCACAGCACCGCATGGTGCAGGGGTAAAAACTCCGGTGGTACAGGATGGACCCGCGTCTGATTAGCTGGTTGGTGAGGTAACGGCTCACCAAGGCGACGA
>NZ_JAGTTT010000018.1:0-51849 GCF_018223505.1 Anaerostipes sp. Marseille-Q3525 | reverse complement strand
TCATGTAAATGTGCAGTTTTTATAATGAAAAAACGAGAAAAATGAAAAAAATTATGTAAAATACACAAAAAAGTTTTGCAAAATCTGAAATATGTGGTACAATAAGTTCAATGACATATGAATGTGACATAACTTAATTTTAGGAGGTATTGACATGGCAACAAAATGGGTCTACAAATTTAGTGAAGGAAATGCCGAAATGCGTAACCTTCTTGGAGGAAAAGGTGCAAACTTAGCAGAGATGACAGGACTTAATCTACCAATTCCTCAGGGATTCACAGTTACAACAGAAGCGTGCACAAACTATTATGACTGCGGTGGAAAGATCAGTGATGAAGTAGCATCACAGGTGATCGAAGCAATGAAAGACTTAGAAGAGATTCAGGGAAAGAAGTTCGGAGACCTTGAAGATCCTCTATTAGTATCAGTAAGATCCGGAGCAAGAGTATCCATGCCGGGTATGATGGATACAATTCTTAACTTAGGACTGAATGATGAAGCTGTCGAAGGATTTGCCAAGAAGACAGGAAATCCTCGTTTTGCATATGATTCTTATCGTCGTTTTATCCAGATGTTCTCAGACGTTGTAAAAGAAGTGGATAAAGCAAAATTCGAAGATGTCTTAGATGACATCAAAGCAGAAAAAGGTGTGAAGTTTGATACAGACTTAGATGCTGATGATCTGAAGGAAGTGATCAAGAGATACAAAGGTATCTATCGTAAAGCACTGAATGAAGAATTCCCTCAGGATCCAAAAGACCAGTTATTTGAAGCGATCAAAGCGGTATTCCGCTCTTGGGACAACCCACGTGCCATTTACTATCGCCGAATGAACGACATTCCAGGAGACTGGGGAACAGCCGTTAACGTTCAGACAATGGTATTCGGTAATATGGGAGATACATCAGGAACAGGTGTAGCATTTACAAGAAACCCATCTACAGGTGAGAAACAGATCTATGGTGAATACCTGATCAATGCACAGGGTGAAGACGTAGTAGCTGGTGTTCGTACACCACAGCCAATCACAAAACTGGCAGAAGACTTACCAGAATGCTATGAACAGTTTATGAGCATTGCTCATACATTGGAAGAACATTATCGTGATATGCAGGATATGGAATTTACGATCCAGGAAGGAAAACTGTACTTCTTACAGACAAGAAATGGTAAGAGAACAGCGCCAGCCGCACTTCGTATCGCCTGCGAATTAGTAGATGAAGGAAAGATCACAAAAGAAGAAGCAGTTTCAAGAATCGATGCGAAAGCATTAGATCAGTTATTGCATCCAAACTTTGATGAAGCAGCACTGAAGGCAGCTCTTCCAATCGGAGAAGCACTTCCAGCATCTCCTGGAGCAGCAGCTGGTAAAGTATATTTTGATGCTGAGATGGCAAAACTGCATCATGAAGCAGGATTAAAAGTTATCTTAGTTCGTTTAGAGACATCACCAGAAGATATCGAAGGAATGCATGCAGCAGAAGGTATCTTAACAGCTCGTGGTGGTATGACATCTCATGCAGCCGTTGTAGCACGTGGTATGGGAACAGCGTGTGTTGCAGGATGTGGAGATATCAAATTTGCTGAAGATGGTAAATCTTTCACATTAGGTGGAAAGACAGTTAAAGAAGGAGATTACATTTCCTTAGACGGATCTACAGGTAAGATTTATCTTGGAGAGATCCGTACAGTACCTGCAAGTATCAGTGGTAACTTCGATCGTATCATGACATGGGCCGATGAGATCCGTACATTACAGGTAAGAACAAATGCAGATACACCTGCCGATGCATTGAATGCAGTCAAATTCGGAGCACAGGGTATTGGACTTTGCCGTACAGAGCATATGTTCTTTGATGCAGAGAGAATTCCAAAGATTCGTCGTATGATCCTCTCTACAACAAAAGAAGCAAGAGAAATCGCATTAAATCAGTTAATTCCTTATCAGAAGAAAGACTTTAAAGACTTATACGAGGTTATGGAAGGAAGACCGGTCACAATCCGTTTCTTAGATCCACCTCTTCATGAGTTCCTTCCAAACACAATGGAAGAGATTACAGCTCTTGCCAAAGATATGGGAGTTACAGTAGAAGAGATCAATATGAGACGTGCTGCTCTTCATGAATTCAACCCTATGATGGGACATCGTGGATGCCGTCTGGCAGTTACTTATCCAGAGATTGCCAAGATGCAGACAAGAGCTGTAATGGAAGCAGCGATCGAAGTAAAACAGGAAAAGGGATATGACATCGTTCCTGAGATCATGATTCCATTAGTAGGAGAGAAGAAAGAGTTAGCATTTGTAAAACAGGTTGTTGTACAGACAGCTGAGAAAGTAAAAGCTTACTATGAATCTGATATTCAGTACAAAGTAGGTACTATGATCGAGATTCCTCGTGCAGCATTATTAGCAGATGAGATTGCAGAAGAAGCAGAATTCTTCTCCTTCGGAACAAATGATTTAACTCAGATGACATTTGGATTCTCTCGTGATGATGCAGGTAAGTTCTTAGATTCTTACTATGATAATAAGATTTACGAATCTGATCCATTCGCTAAATTAGACCAGAAAGGTGTTGGACAGCTGATCGAGATGGCAGCGAAGAAAGGTAAAGCAACTCGTCCAGATATCCACTTAGGAATCTGTGGAGAACATGGTGGAGATCCATCATCTGTAGAATTCTGCTACAGAGCTGGACTAGATTATGTATCTTGCTCACCATTCCGTGTACCAATTGCACGTTTAGCAGCAGCTCAGGCAGTTTTAAAAGATAAATAAAATCCATTGTAATTCATATTACAGGGCGAACACTTCTATCCACTTTTAGGGCAAAAAAACTATCCAGTTGATGCTCAACAGAATAGAAAGTTTTCAGCCAGTAAGTAATATCAAACTCACGTAAAAATATCATAAATTTTACGTGAACTGTCCAAGCATAAATTAAGACTCTTGGAACTTTGGAGAAACGACCATAAGAGATGTAAAAGTCTCTTTAGGGAATACCTCTAAAGTTTCAGGAGTCTTTTTTGTTACATCAAATTATCAGAGGAGAGTATCAGAGGGATACTGATGTAATTCATCAGAGGAGTAGGTTGTCAGAGATGTAACTTATCAGAGGTAAGAATATAGAGAATTATCTCCAAATATCTGCCGAGTGATCATTTATAGGAGAATTGGTCAAAAAATGATATAATCTCAGTATAAACGAAAAACAGGAGATAACGTTATGATCGATACATTACTATTTGATTTAGATAACACATTACTGGACTTTGACAAAGCAGAAGCCCATGCACTTACGAAAGCATTAGATGATGCAAGAATTTCAGTGACAGATGAGATGCTTAGACGTTATAATAAGATCAATCTTACTCAATGGAAATTGTTAGAACAAGGGAAAATGACGAGGGACGAAGTAAAAATTCGCAGATTTAAGCTCTTATTTCAAGAATTTCATATCAAAGTATCACCAGAAAAAGTTGCAAGTAACTATCAGATATATCTAGGACAAGGGCATTACTTTATCGAAGGAGCCCAAGAGGTCTTAGAACAATTATCAAAGAAATACAGAATATATGTGGTAACAAATGGAACGTTATCTGTACAGATCGGAAGATTAAAAAGTTCAGGAATCAAAAAATATCTGCAAGGTGTTTTTATCTCAGAAGGAATTGGCTATAATAAACCAAGTGTTGAATATTTTGAAAAATGTTTTGCACAGATTCCACATTTAAAAAAAGAAAATACAGTGATCATTGGAGACAGCTTAAGTTCTGATATTCAAGGAGGTAAAAATGCAGGAATCAAGACAATCTGGTTTCATAGACCACAGGATCAGACAGATGATCCTAAACCAAGACCAGACTATGAAATCCAAAGTTTAAAATCTTTACTGGATATGTTAGAATAAAAATACAGAAATACAACAAAAAAGGAGTTATGTAAAATGGAAAAACAGATATTAAATGAAGTTATTGAAGAAACAAAGAAATTAATTGCAGCACCATCTTGCAGCCAGGAAGCAAAAGATGCAGCTAACGCATGGCTTGATGCTGTTGGGACAGATAACGAAGAAGCAGAGACAAAGAAATATATCGCAGAGTTAGAAGAAGATATCATGCCAATCGACGGATTGATCGGATTTGCAGGATCTGAAGCGGGAGCAGCTGTATTCGGAGCAGAGAAAGCAAAAGAAGTAGAAGCACATGCAAAAGAAGTCAAAGCAGCTGGAGGAAAATATTGTGATTGTCCTGCATGCGCTGCATGTGAAGTGATCTTATCCAAGCTAAAATAGGATTTTATAGCAATGAAGAAATTGAAAATTGCAGGAATTGTTCTGATTTTGTTTATTTTGTATGTGATCATTGGAATGCTTGTGCCATTTGTACATATGAAATCGGTAAGCCAAACTAACAAATCCAAGATTCACACCGAATCATTTTATTCAAGAGCAGATAAGAACGGATCAGACCGAGCAAAGATCGTAAGTGATAATCAGGAAGCACTGGATCTGCGTCTTGATATGATACGAAAAGCAAAGAAAGAGATTATTTTATCAACCTTTGATATTCGAGAAGGAAACAGCAGTGACGATATCTTTTCAGAATTACTCAAAGCTTCCAGGCGAGGTGTTAAAGTAAAGATTCTGGTTGATGGACTTTATGGAATGATTCATATGTCTGGAAAGGATATTTTTGCAGCAGTTGGCAGCGAGCCGAATGTAGAAATCCGCTTTTACAACACACCAAATCTTTTAAAACCATGGACGATCAATGGATGCCTGCATGATAAATATATTGTGGCAGATCACAAATATTTATTGATGGGCGGCAGAAATATGTTTGATTATTTTCTTGGAACACACAAAGGTAAAAGCAAGGGTGTGGACCGAGAAATTTTGATCGTAAATCAAGGATCAAAAGACCAGGGGGCGGTTGGACAGATTAGAAGATATTTTCAAAAAGTCTGGAATTTAGAAGTCTGTAAAACAAAATTTAACACATGTTCAAAGAATAAAAAAGAGAAGGCAGTCAAACGACTCTTATCACATGCAGAGAAAGTAAAGATTCCAGAGTATGATTACCAAAAGATCACAGTTCCAACAAAGAAGACGACACTCGTGACCAATCCGACAACGATCTATGGAAAAGAGCCAGTGGTATTTGAAACGCTGAAGCAGTTGATGTTACAGGCAAAGAATCAAGTTATCATTCACACGCCGTATGCTGTATTTTCCAAAGAAATGTACGAAGGAATCACGCAGGTAAAACAGCAGGTGCCAGATACGACTATGATCTTAAATTCGATCGCATCTGGAGACAATATCTGTGCATCTGCAGATTATCGGAAGAATCGTTCAAAGATCTTAGACACAGGAATTTCATTATATGAATATATGGGCAAACATTCTACTCATGGGAAATCACTGGTGATCGATGATGATATTGCGGTGGTAGGATCTTATAATTTTGACTGCAGAAGTACTTATGTTGACACAGAAACCATGTTAGTTGTACAAGGAAAAGAAATCACAAAACAACTGGAAGAGGATTTTGATGGATTAAAGAATGAATCTTTGAAAGTAAACAAAGATGGAAGTTATCAAAGTGGTAAAAATGTAACAGAAAGTACAATGGATGGCAAAAAGCAGTGTATGATCAGAATTTTATCTTATATCATACAGGCATTTCGATATTTAGCTTAAATTGTGCAGAAATGGAACAATTTAGCTGTATCATAAGAAAACATAAAAGGAAAAAGAAAGACATGAAAGATATTAAAATCATATTTTTTGACATTGATGGCACATTGATCGCTATGGATAAAGATACGATTTCAGACAAAACATTAGAGGCATTAAAACGACTACAGGCAAATGGAATCAAACTTTGTCTGGCAACCGGAAGGGGACCAATGCTTGTTCCACACTTTGATGGAGTTGAATTTGATGCATTTCTTACATACAATGGTTCGTATTGCTATGATCATGAAGGAACTCTCTATCGCAATTGCATTCCATCAAAAGATATTGAAACGATCGTAAATAATGCAGTCAAAATAGGAAGACCAGTTGCACTAGCAACGAAAGACCGTATGGCTGCCAATGGAAAAGATCAGGATCTGATTGATTATTATGCATTTGGGAATGCAGAAGTTGAGGTAGCTAAAGATTTTGAAGAAGTAAAAAAAGAAACAGTCTATCAAGTACTAATGGGTGCAAGGAAAGAAGAATATCAAGATATTCTAAAAGGTGTCCAAGCAGCAGAGATCACAGCATGGTGGAATCGAGCCGTTGATATTATACCGATCAATGCAGGAAAAGGGATTGGGATTGAGAAGGTATTAAAATATTATGGCATAGAAAAGTCCCAGTCTATGGCGTTCGGAGATGGAAATAACGATATTGAAATGTTAAAAGCCGTTGGCAATGGAATTGCGATGGGAAATGCATCTGATGATCTGAAAGCAGTAGCAGATGAAATTTGTGGAGATGTTTCAGAGGATGGGATTTACCAGTATTGTTTGGAAAATGAATTGATCTAAAAAAAACAGCAGATTTAAAACTGATCGAAGTTTGAATCTGCTGTTTTTATTTCATAGGAAATTTTGATGTAACTATTGACATTACATTAAAATGTTGATATATTCTTGAATGTAATGATGATGATTACAACAAAAGGAGATAACTATGAATGCATAGAAATGTCTAGAAATATTAAGAAAGATCAAAGATGTATCGTTTGCTACAGTTGATGAGAAAGGGTTTCCACAGGTTCGGATTATCGATGTCATGATCGTAGAAGACGAAAAATTATATTTTTGTACTGCCAGAGGGAAAGATTTTTATAAACAATTGCTCAATGATCATCATGTAGCGATCAGTGCGATGAATGAGAAATATCAGATGGTAAGACTTAGTGGAATCGCAGAAAAGCTAGAAGATCTGCCCACAGCAGTGCATCAGAGGATACGAGATCAACCAGACACATTGTCTTCATTGCGGATTATGTAAGGAAGAATGTCCGGCAGGAGCGATCAAAAAGAGAGGAGAATGATCATGTTACAAAATATGTGGACGACATTTATCACAGAAAAATCTTTGTTTATCAAGTTATTTGTAGAACATATTGAGATTTCACTGATTGCGATCTTGATCGCGATCGTCCTTGGAGGAGTCGTTGGAATCTTGATCAGTGAATTTGAGAGATCTGCGAAATTAACTTTAGGAGTGATCAATTTTCTTTATACGATTCCATCCATTTCCATGCTTGGTTTTTTGATTCCATTTTCAGGAGTTGGAAATGCAACAGCAGTGATTGCGTTGTTAGCACTTGTGATGGATCTGATCCTGGGATTTGTTGAAAAGCGTATGGAATATGGTGTAAAAAAAGATGGTCTGTATACCGAAGATATGTTTTCCAAAATGCAAGATCAGTATAAGAAGTCACTGAAATTGCAATGGATCGGTATGTATGGATTTAACAATACATATGGTTTAAACTTTAAGAAAACCATGGATATGGATATCGGATTAAAATATAAAGCGATCAATCAGAAGAAGATCGATGTAATGGTGATATTCACAACGGATGGACAGCTGACAGCGTCTGATGTTACAGTCTTAAAAGACGATAAACAATTCTATCCATCCTATCTTTGTGGAAATGTCATTCGAAATGAAGTGTTAAAGAAACACCCAGAATTAAAGAAGGTATTTAAAAAATTAGAGGGAACGATCACAGATCAAGACATGGCACGCATGAATTATGAAGTCGACAGTAAAGATAAGAAACCAAAAGAAGTAGCACGCACATTTTTGAGTTTGTTACAATGATCGGATCTTCCGGATGCGGAAAGACAACAACATTGAAAATGGTCAATGGATTGATCACGCCAGATCAGGGAGATATTCTGGTCCATGGAGAGAATATCAAGACAAAAGAAGCCGTATCAAAATGGATGGATATCGTGGGATTAGATGAAGATATGAAAGAACGTTATCCATCTGAACTATCCGGAGGACAGCAGTAAAGAGTCGGAATAGCAAGAGCTTTAGCAGCCTCTCCAGACATTCTTTTAATGGATGAACCATTTGGAGCTGTCGATGAGATCACAAGGCAGCAACAGATTTTGTGAAACGACTGGTAGATAAAGAACGAAGGATCTGTCATCTTCCAGAAGAAAAATTAAAGGATTGTGAGTATAGTGAAGCAGCGCTATGTGAGATATGATCCTTTTCCTTGACTTGTTTTCTTTCCTGTCATACACTAAAAATAAGAAAAATTTGAATAAAAATGGAGAAAGCAAATGAAAATCAAACGAATCAAAGAAGATTTCAGTGTGTGTAAAGGATATGAAATTGGATAAACAGATAACGATGCCAAAAGTAATGAAAATGATAACAGCTATAGGTATTTTAGTTACATTAGTTACAATGATCATTTATCAAAATAACAACAGTA
Source organism: Anaerostipes sp. Marseille-Q3525 (assembly GCF_018223505.1). Lineage (NCBI taxonomy): Bacteria > Bacillati > Bacillota > Clostridia > Lachnospirales > Lachnospiraceae > Anaerostipes > Anaerostipes sp. Marseille-Q3525. The sequence goes on along the minus strand of NZ_JAGTTT010000018.1, from coordinate 43,386 downwards.
GCATTTTCCTTACGCTGGCGATCACATTTGGAACGATCACATATCATTTTGGGATGCGTCTGCTGATCGGATGGCTTGTTATGATCCTTATGAAAAATAAAGCCGATTACACCAAGCAATGGTATCAATTGCATTCATGGGAAAAGGCATTCTATAAAAAGATTAAAATAAAAAGATGGAAAAATAAAATGCCAACGTATCGTCCACAAGATTTCTCACCTAAAGAACATAGCTGGCATGAGATTGCCCAGACAATGTGTCAGTCAGAAGTCGGGCATGAGTTGATCATAGGATTTAGCTTTCTGCCGATCATTGCCTCAAAATGGTTTGGAGCATTTGGGGTATTTGTGATCACATCCGTTATTTCTGCTGGATTTGATCTGATCTTTGTGATGATGCAGAGATATAACAGGGACAGGATTCAAAGATTGATAAGATAAAAAGGACAGTATCAAAGGATAAACAGCAATGGATTTAAGAGTACTACATTATTTTTTAACCGTAGCGAGAGAACAAAGCTTTACCAAAGCTTCCAAACAATTACATATCACACAGCCAACACTTTCCAGACAATTAGCAGCACTAGAAGAAGAATTAGGAGCGAAATTATTAGATCGTGGAGGGCACAAGATCACATTGACCGAAGAAGGATTATTGCTAAAACGTCGTGCTCTGGAGATCATTGACCTTGAAAATAAGATCATCGAGGAATTTAAAGGAAATGAAGAGGTGATCGAAGGTACGATTACGATCGGTTGTGGTGAATTCAACGCAGTCGATCATATCGCAAAGATCTGCAAGATATTTCAGGAAAAATATCCAAGAATCCAGATCGCACTCCACACGGCAACTGCAGATGTTGTGCAGGAAATGATGAATAAAGGACTTGTCGATATTGGAGCTTTTATGGAACCTGTCAGCACAGAGGACCTTGATTATATCAGGATCAGAGAAAGTGACCACTGGGTTATCAGTATGAAACCAGATGATCCGCTTGCGAAAAAAGAATATATTACAAAAGATGATCTTTTGAAACTGCCATTGATCGTTCCAGAACGATTAGGAGTACAAAGTGAGCTCGCGAACTGGTTAGGAGCAGATTTTAACAAGATAAAGATCGTATTTACAAGCAATTTTAGCACAAATGCAGGGATCATGGCATTAAATGGCCTTGGATATCCAGTATCAATTGAAGCTGCGATTCAGTACTGGAGAGAAGATCTCCTGATCCAGAAAAGACTATATCCAGAGATCACGGCAAACACTGTGATCGCATGGAGAAGGAACATTCCTCATTCTTATGCTGTTCATAAATTCATTGAAGAGATAAATGCCTTTAAGGCATAATAAAAGATACAATATGAGTATTAGACATAATTAAGAAGAAAAGCTTATAATCAATGTGTAAGATATCAAAAACATATCTTACACATTTTTTGTATAGAGCAAACAAAATTCAAAGAAGGAGTTGATACTTTTGAGTAAGAAATTAGTCGCATATTTTAGTGCAAGCAAAGTCACAGAGAAAGTAGCCAATAAGATCGCAGAGGCAGCAGGAGCTGACATCTACGAGATCAAACCTGAAATTCCATATACAACCGCAGATTTAAACTGGATGGATAAAAAATCACGAAGCAGTGTAGAAATGAGTGATAAGACAATTCGTCCAGCCATCGCAGATAAAGATGCAAACGTAGAAGCTTATGATGAGATCATTTTAGGATTTCCAATCTGGTGGTATGTAGCACCAACGATCATCAATACATTTCTAGAAAGCTATGACTTTAGCGGAAAGAAGATCGTTTTATTTGCAACATCCGGAGGAAGTGGATTTGGAAATACAGTCAGTGAGTTACAGCCATCTGTACCGGGTGCAGATATTGTAGAAGGAAAACTTCTAAACAGAGCAGACAAACAAACCATTGAAAAATTTGTAGAGACATTATAGGAGGAAAATGAAAAATGACAAAGATCGTACAGACAGCAGGAAGAAATGTACTTGGAGAATTTGCTCCACAGTTTGCACATTTTAATGATGATGTATTATTTGGAGAAAACTGGAACAATGAAGATATTGATGTAAAAACAAGAAGTATCATTACAGTAGTAGCATTAATGTCACAGGGGATCACAGATTCTTCTTTAAAATTCCATCTTCAAAATGCAAAAGACCATGGAGTTACACAAAAAGAGATTGTAGCGATCATCACTCACGTAGGATTTTATGCAGGATGGCCAAAAGCATGGGCAGTCTTTAATCTTGCAAAAGAAGTATGGGAAGTCAATGAAGGAGATCTTCCATATGAAGATGAAGCAATGAGAGCACATGCCAAATCCATGGTATTCCCAATCGGAGAACCAAATGACGGATTTGCGCAGTATTTTGTAGGAAATAGTTATTTAGCACCGGTTTCTACAGAACAGGTTGGAATATTCAACGTAACATTCGAGCCATCATGCAGAAATAACTGGCATATCCATCATGCAAAAAATGGTGGTGGACAGATCATCATTTGTGTTGCGGGACGTGGATACTATCAGGAAGAGGGAAAAGAAGCCATCGAGATGAAACCAGGTGACTGCATCAACATCCCACCAGAAGTAAAACATTGGCATGGAGCAGCCAAAGATTCATGGTTCTCACATTTAGCAGTGGAAGTACCAGGAGAAGAAACATCGAATGAATGGTGCGAAGCGGTATCCGATGAAGAATATGGAAAATTAAAATAAGAAATGATTTCTGGCAAAATATAAATACACACAAAAAAATCAATCGTAAATATTTGCGGTTGATTTTTTGTGCGTTTTAAGTTAATATGGAAATATGATAATAGGAATTATTATTGAAAATAAAATGTAAAAATGTTGTCATAACAACATAAAACAGGAAAAGATTTTGATAGAATCATAAATGCAAACAAAAGAAGCAATGCAAAAGGAGGACAAAATTATGAGTAAAGGAATAAATAGCAGAAAAGTAGCAGTGATCGGAACAGGATTTGTAGGTTCATCTTCTGCATTTGCACTAATGGAAAGCGGATTATTTACAGAAATGGTGCTGATCGATGCGGATAAGAATCGTGCAGAAGGAGAGGCTTTAGATATTTCCCATGGTCTTCCATTCGCAAGGCCGATGAAGATCGCAGCAGGAGATTATGATGATATCGTTGATGCAGCGATCATCGTTGTAACAGCAGGTGCGGGACAGAAACCAGGAGAGACAAGACTTGATCTTGTAAAGAAAAATGTGGCAATCTTTAAATCCATTATCCCAGAGATTGCAAAGAGGAACTGTAAAGGAATTCTTTTGATCGTAGCGAACCCAGTCGATATTCTGACACAGGTAGCAGTCAAATTATCAGGATTTCCAGAAAACAGAGTCTTTGGTTCAGGTACAACTTTAGATTCAGCCAGATTAAAATATCTGCTCGGAGAACATTTACAGGTGGATGCAAGATCTGTACATGCATGGATCATCGGAGAACACGGAGATTCAGAAATCGTAGCATGGTCAAGTGCCAATGTATCGGGAGTTCCAATTTCGGAATTTTGTGAGATGCGAGGATACACAAAACATGACGAACATATGGAAGAGATCGCACAGGGAGTGAAAAACAGTGCGTATAAGATCATTGAAAAGAAAAAAGCAACCTATTATGGAGTTGCGATGGCGGTAAGAAGAATCTGCGAAGCCATCATTCGTGATGAAAAATCTGTATTACCAGTATCTTCTATCCAGCATGATACATACGGAATTGAAGGCGTTACATTAAGTATGCCAGCAATCGTAGGCAAAGATGGAATTGAGAAGCAGGTAAAAATCAAGCTGAATGAAAAAGAACAGGAAGCATTGAAGAAATCAGCAGGGGCTTTGAAAAAAGTATTAGCAGATCTGGATATATAATGTAAAATGAAAAATTAAAATATAGGTAAAAACAATCAGAAAATCAATCGTAAAAATTTACGATTGATTTTCTGCGTATATTTGCATATAATATAAGCAATAAAAATGAAAGGAAACAGCTGATATGCGTGAAACAAGGACATTAGAGTTTAAAGAATCCATTACCAATACATTTTTAAAAACAGTCAGTGCTTTTTCTAATTATGATGGTGGCAGTATTCTTTTTGGAATTGATGACGATGGAAATGTGAAAGGAATACCAGATCCAGTACAAGCTTGTTTAGATATTGAAAATAAAATTAATGATAGTATTTCACCACAGCCTAATTATATCCTTGAATTACAAAATAATGATCAGACGATAAAACTTACAGTAAGACCAGGGGAACAAAAGCCTTATTTATATAAATCAAAAGCGTATAAACGAAATGATTCAGCAACGATAGAGGTAGATACACTGGAGTTTTCACGACTTGTTTTAGATGGAAAAAATATTAGATTTGAAGAATTGCCATGTAAGAAACAGAATTTATCATTCGATGTCTTGCAACATAAATTAAAAGAAAGTGTTCAAATTGAATCGTTTAATAAAGATACATTAAAAACATTGAATTTATATAATGATCAGAATGGATATAATAATGCAGCAGGCATTCTGGCAGATCAAAATGACTTTCCTGGAATTGACATTGTAAAGTTTGGTGAAAATATCAGCATTATCAAAAAGAGAGCAACATTTGACAATATATCTATATTGGAAGTGTATGATAAGTCAATTGATATATTTAGAGATTATTATCAATATGAAGTAATCGAAAGTGCTGATAGGAAGAAAGTAGAAAAGGTACCAGAAGCAGCATTCAGAGAAGCAATTGCTAATGCATTGATTCACAGAGTCTGGGATGTAGAATCACAGATTAGGGTTTTGATGTTCGATGATAAGATAGAAATAGTATCTCCAGGAGGTCTGCCAGCTGGAATTACAGAAGATGAATATTTGGATGGTAAAATTTCGGTATTAAGAAATAGAAATCTTGCAAATGTATTTTACAGATTAGGGTTTGTAGAGATATTTGGAACAGGGATTAAAAGAATTAAGCAACTTTATGAAGAAGGATTACAAAAACCAGATTTTGATGTAACAGAGAATACAATTAAGATTATTTTACCAATATTTGAAAAGAATGCGAATCTGACAGAGGACGAGCGAAGGATATATAAAGTACTAAGTAAAACGATGTTAAAATCAATCAGTGAGATTGCACCATATGTACCTTTTGGAAAAACAAAGACAACGCAGTTATTAAAAGAGATGAGGAAAAAAGGCGTTGTAGTTATTGCTGGAAGGGGAAGAGGTACGAAGTACAGGATTAAATAATTGATATGATTATAAATTCTCTTTGAACATAAAAATTAAAGAAGGAAAGGAAGATTTATATGACAACACAAGAAACAATCAAAAAAGCAGTTGATTATGCAAAAGAAAATAATATCAAAAATATTGTAGTTGCAACAACGACAGGTGGTAACCTTACATATCTGGAAGATGAAAAAGATTTACATATCGTCGGAGTTACAAACGTTTATGATCAGGGACGAAATCAGATGCTAGAAGAAACAAGAAAGCATTTTGAAGAAGCAGGAATGGACATTGTCACAGCAGGACACGCCCTAAGCGGTGCAGAAAGATGCTTTTCTACATATTTTGGAGGATATGGACCAATAGAAATTGTGGCTAACACACTTCGTATGTTCTCACAAGGTGTAAAAGTATGTGTGGAAGTAAGTACTATGGCACTCGATGCAGGTAAGATTCCATATCAGGAGAAGATCGTAGCGATTGCAGGAAGCGGAAGAGGAGCTGATACGGTGGTATTGCTGACACCATCTTATACTAGATCTATTTTGGATACGAAAGTACATAAGATTATTGAAATGCCAGAATAGGATATAGACAGGGAAAAGGATGTAGATTTATGAATCGAAAGAAGATTGCATTTATTTTATTTATTGTCATGATATTTTCAGAGCTGTTTGCAGGAATTGTATTTTTATTGCCAATCAGCGGCTTTTTTATGTATCCATTTGTATCAGGATTTGCAGTGATCATGGGAATACTTAGCGCGGTGCTTGCAAAGAATTTGATTGTAGTAAGAGTGCTTGCGATTGTGGCGGTTGTGTTTTGTCTGTTTACGATTGGTGCGGATCTGATGATGGTGTTGGAATTTATGGGTGTGATAGGTTAGAAAAACAAAATGAAAGAGGAAAATTAATTGGAAGGAAATTTAACAAAAGGACCAATTTTAAAAACACTAACGAAACTAGCAATTCCGATCATGGCATCATCGTTTCTAGGAACATTATACAATATTACAGATATGGCATGGATTGGCATTCTTGGATCAAAAGCAGTTGCTGGAGTCGGAGTTGGAGGAATGTTTACGTGGCTTTCGCAAGGCTTAGCAGCGATGTCAAGAATGGGCGGACAGGTACAAGTAGCGCAATGTATTGGACGTGGAGACAGGGAAAAAGCTCATAAGTATGCACAGGCAGCAGTTCAGCTGGCAACACTTATGGGACTTTTATTTGCAGCCGTAATGCTACTGTTTTTACATCCGCTGGTAGGATTTTTTCAACTACAAGACCCAGAAGCATTGCAGGCAGCACTGTCTTACACAAAAATAGCCTGTGGTTTGATCGTATTTTCATTTTTGACACTAACATTAACAGGAATCTACACAGCACAAGGAGATTCCAAGACTCCGTTTGTGGCGAATTTCATAGGACTTGTAACAAATATGATCCTAGATCCATTGCTGATTTTAGGCTTAGGACCAGTAAACAAATTCGGAGTAAATGGAGCAGCAATCGCGACGGTGAGTGCACAGGCAATCGTTATGTCAATTTTAATCCTAGGCGTTGTGATAAGGAAAAAGGAGAATGTATTAAAAGGGATCAATCTATTTGCCAAAATTCCATTCAAATATCTAAAAGGAATCTGCAAGATCGGTATTCCAACAGCGATTCAGGGAATGGTTTATTGTGGAATATCCATGGTATTAACTCGCATGGTTTCAGGATTTGGAGCAGAAGCAGTGGCAGTCCAGAGAGTCGGAGGACAGATTGAATCTGTTTCATGGAATACAGCCGATGGATTTGGAACAGCTCTAAATGCATTTATCGGACAAAACTATGGAGCTGGAAAGATGGATCGTGTCAAAAAAGGATATAAAGCTTCATTGTGCAGCATTGGAATTTGGGGAATATTTATTACGATGATGTTTGTTTTTCAGCCAAAAGCAATTGCACATATTTTCTTCCATGAACCAAAGGCAATTATGATCGCGATCGGATATTTGGTGATCATTGGATTAAGTGAAGCGTTTATGAGTGTGGAACTGATGACAGTAGGTGCGTTGTCTGGATTAGGAAAAACGCATTTATGCAGTGTGATCAGCATTTTATTTACTGGCGCAAGGATTCCGTTGGCAATTGTTTTAAGTGGGACATTGCTTGGTTTGGATGGTATTTGGTGGGCACTTTCTGTGACATCGATTGTGAAAGGAATCATTTTTGTGTGTACATTTTATAGGATTACAAGAGAAAACAGATAAATATACAGGCGGCATTTACCATAAGACACAGATTGACTTAACATATAATTCAAATCATATGGAAGGAAGCCGTCTGACACATGATCAGACACGATATATTTTCAAAACAAATATGATAGGAGTAGAAAATGAAGTTCTTAATGTAGATGATGTGATTGAAACAGCCAACCATTTTTGCTGTATTGATATGATTATAGATCACGCGAAAATGGCATTGACAGAGAAATTTATTATCAACCCGAAAGGTACATCTATCAGTAAACTAAGTAAGGCAAAGAAATCATTTACTGTAAAATGGAAGAAACAAAATACACAAACAACAGGTTATCGTCAGATATACTCAATGAACAGCAAATTTAAAACAGGAAATAAGTATGTTATGATAACAAGTAATAAAACAACCAGCAAGTCGATCAAAAAATTGAAAGCAAAGAAAAAGTATTATATAAGAATCTGTACTTATAAAACAGTAGGTGGTACAAAATATTATTCAGGATGGTCATCCGTTAAGTCGGTAACCACCAAATAAGCATACGAATTAGTTCAAGGAAGGTTTACTTATGAAAATATATATAGATTTTGATGATGTTATCTGCGAAACAGCAAAATACTTTACAAAGATTGCAAAAGAATTATTTGATATTGATGTTCCATATCGAGAAGTTCAGTTTTTTAATCTTCAGAAATCGTTTGATTTAAGTGAAGAACAGTATGATGAATTGATGAAAGCAGGGCATATTCCGGAAAATTTACTGGATTATGAAGAGACACCAGGAGCTTCCAAAGTGATCAACAAGTGGGTTGATGAAGGACATGAGGTTTCTGTTGTCACAGGAAGACCATTTGATTCTTATGAACCATCCAGAAGATGGTTGGATGAACATCATTTAGACAGAATCCCGATTTATTTTGTCGATAAATATGGACGAGAAACGTTCAAACAGGATCATACCTATAATCTGACATTGGATGAACTTTATCAGATGCACTTTGATTTTGCGATTGAAGACTCACCAGCTGCATTTGAGCATGTCCAGCATTTTAAAAATTGCAGAGTAGCTGTTTATGACCGACCATGGAATCAGAAGGCAAAATTTCCAGATGAAAGATTTGTGAGATGCATGAATTGGAAAGAAATTGATGATATATTTGAGAAAATTGTAAACAAAGAAACTATATAATAAAAAAATCTAAGGAGGTATCATATGAAATTACATAAATATTTTGCATTTGGTTCCCTGATCTGCATGATCATGGCTATGCTTTACGACGTTTTTCTGTATCAGAAGGTACGTGGTGGAGCCATGCAAGATGTCCTGAGCGAGAGACACCTAAAAATTTCAACATTCCGGAGACGGAAACCCGGCGTTCAGCCTTTTGGGCAGCTTCCGTATTCTCAGACACTTCAAGATAAATGGCTTCCGTCATTTTCCCGGAAGTCTTTCAGCCATTTTGTTAATGTGCTGTATCCGATGCCAAGATTTTCTGCACATCCACGTACTCCGAGATCTTTGTGATCTTGATAGTACTGGACTGCATCAAGTTTAAATTGTTTGTCATGTTGCTTTGCCATATGAGATCCTCCTTCAGCATGCCTCTATTGTATCATGCCTATGTGTATTTGGAATTTCTCATTTTGGCTTGTACTATTTATATTCTAGCATAAAAGATTCATACAATGGACTCTTAACAGTTCCGCCAAAGAAGAAACCTCTGTAACCTGCAGTTGGCCTTTTATAATATTTGGGTTTCGCTGTTATATGATAGTTTATATAAATTGCTGCGGCATTTTTTAAAGAAACCTTTCCACCATTTTTTATCTTTTTGGGTTTATTATTTTTATAACAGATTTCAATACTGTCCACCTTATAATTCTTGACAGTTTTAACAGTAATCTTTACTTTTGATTTTGGAGCAGTTCCTTTATCCTCTACCATCCAATGGCCTTTTGCAAGAGCAGCATAATTTTTAGAGCCGATCTTTATACTTGTAAATACTCGAGAGTGCTTTTTGAATGTTACGGCACAAGACAGGTTATAGCTCTTTCTATTCTGTTTTACTGTAAAACGGAGTTTTGTTTTTTCGCCATCTTTTACACAATGTATGGGACCTGGTGCCGTTTCTACAAAAATAGCGTTAAGACCAGCTGCTTTTGATGCGGTATAATATTTGTTAGATGATTTTACGTTTGTGATTACAGCGGACCTGGATAAATTCTTTATATAAATGTATCCATCTCCTTCTGTGGGCAGTTCATTTCCACTAATATAAGCACGATAAAACTCCAGAGTCTGTTTCTTCTGGCACTGAGGTGCCTTTGCTGCTGCGCTTACTGCTGTAGGTACTGCCAGGATTACGAAAAGGCATGCCAATAAGCTGACTAAAATGTTTCTTGTCTTTTTCACTTTGATTTTCCTCCTAATTATTTTGCTTTTTCATTTTGTGCTGCTGTTAATTTCTCTTTTTCCTTCCACTCCTTTCCCATTATAACGTGCCTAAAAGTTCTGCTTCAGCTATATTGTCAGACTTTCCCTTTGAGCCGTTATATTTTTACATCATTATAATAATCTTATTATAAGCAGTCAATATTTTCCAAGATCATAATTCACGAAAATCTTTTTCGTGGTTACCGTTCACAGTAACACGCTTCGCGGAATGTTACAGTGAACAATAACTTTTCGTGTTAATTGCAATTCAAACTTCCACTCAAGGAGCGTGTTCGAAAAAGGCTTTCCTATAACTAATCGGCAACTTTCTCCCTTTTATTGCCTCTTTTGATTATTAATAGTATGATTAGAGTGTCAAAAGGTACGCCCAATGAACCTTGAAAATTTCATATAAACCAACAAATCATCATCTATAGATGGTATAATAATCTCAGTTTATTTGAGAGGTGATTCCATGTCTTTTGCAAAAAATGAATGTCAGCAGTTAACTTTGGAGGATAGTATGTTTTACCTTACCGCCCCAATACTCCTGTAAATGTGATCGTTGGCGGTATGGTGCTTGAAGAGCTTATGGGGCTGATGGATGAGGAATTCATGGATTCCCTTCTTTTTGATATCCGTTTCCAGTATGCCCTCCATACTACCAGTTTTAAAGAGCAGCCTGTCAGTGACCGTACATTTAGCCGTTTCCGCAGAAGGTGTCTTACTTACGAAACAGAGACTGGCATTGACCTGATCCATGATACGGAAAAAGAACTCTCTGGGAAAATGGCAGCCCTAAACTTCAAGAAGCTGTTTGGATATCTGAACAGTGTGGGTTAGTGCGCCTTAATTCCCCAGATCAGTTAACAGAGCAGAAACAAGAACAGAAACGTTTTCGATGTAAGAGCATCGTTAAAAGTTGGGCTGCAGATGGAGCAGGGTAAACTTCCATCTCATTAGATGTCTTAACTGGGCATCGAGCCTGACAGCTTGGATAAAGCTGTAGTCCACGTGGAGGACTTAATGATTTTCAAGTCGTTATGGGTATCTTAACTGGGTACCGAGGCTGACAACCAGCAGAAAACTCTTTTACAAAAGTAATTCTCACAAGAGTGTGGTTTAATGCCACACTCTCCTTTGCATGTGAGGTATAAGTGGCAACAAAGGTAGATAAGAAAAACGCAATACGACAAGGTATTACAGAGGCGGAAATCGTATACTGCCAAAATTTGGCAGGTAAAACATTTCTGTATGTTTGTGGAGATGAATATTTTGAAGTTTCTTTTTCAATAGATCACTTTCTACATTTAACAGGAGTGGAGACAAGACTTTCGGCCAAGGATTTTTATAAGAATGCAAAAAAATCTATTCTTACAAATAATCAGTTCTATTTTGACGCAAGACATGTATATGCAAATGCCAAAAGGAAACTTCCGTGTTTAAAACGCTTGCTGGAATTAACGAATGAAATGGTATGTGTTCTAAAAAATATGGAAACCATGACAATTACATATAAACTCAGCGTTACAAATTTGGAATTTACAGGAAGTGTGACAAGAAAGCCCAAACGGTATACTGGGAAAAAAAGATTAAGAAAAGAATAAAGAGCTGGTTTTAATTGTAAAATTTATGGGGAACTAACATCAGCTTATTGACATAAATTTAAAAATAAGTATAATAATAGTTGAGTAGTTGTTCAACTATTGTTATTTGGAGGTGAATATATGTCAAAAACGTCTTATATTTGTAATTGCGATGTAATTCATGAGGATATTGTGAATGATGTGAAATCCAAGATGCAGCCAAAAGATGATTATATCCAGTTGGCTTCTTTGTTTAAGCTATTTGGAGATGGAACTAGAGTACAAATCTTACACGCTCTAGAACAGAGTGAGATGTGTGTATGTGATCTTGCAGTGCTACTGGGGGTAACAAAATCTGCAATTTCGCATCAGTTAAAGGCATTACGCCTTGCGAATCTGGTAAAATTCCGTAAAGAAGCACAGATAGTTTACTACTCGCTGGCAGATGATCATGTGAAAGAGATTATTGACAAGGGATTTGAGCATCTTTGGCAGAAATAATATTTTTTAACATTATAGTTGAGTAATTGAACAACTAAACAAATTGTAAGGAGATTATCATGAAACGCATATTTCTATTAAAAGGGTTGGACTGTCCAAATTGTTCCGCAAAAATTGAAAAAGAAGTCGGAGAGTTGGATGGAGTGCAATCCTCAGTGGTAAATCTAATGAAGCAGACGCTTACAATCAATGTTACTCAGACAGCCGCAGATACGATAGCCAGTCAGATTGAAACGATTGTTCATAGCCATGAGCCAGATGTGGAAGTTTCTGAAAATGTACAGGAATCTTATATACCGGAAAAAAAGCAGGAGGCCAATGAATCCTATAACAATGAGGATAAGAAGTTGACAGTTCGTTTAGCGATTGGTGCAGCAATCTATGCCATTGGTATGGCATTGACTGTTTTTGCGAAAGTGCCACTGCCTATCGAGTTAGCTTTTCTCATTGTTTCTTATGTTATTCTTGGTGGAGATGTTGTATGGCAGGCTGTGAGGAACATTTCAAAGGGGCGTGTATTTGATGAACATTTTTTGATGAGTGTTTCTACGATTGGGGCTTTTGTCATTGGTGAATATCCAGAAGCAGTTGCTGTTATGTTATTCTATCAGGTAGGTGAATTTTTTCAGTCATTGGCTGTTAAGCGTTCCAGAAAATCTATATCAGACTTAATGGATATACGTCCAGATTCTGCTACAGTAAGAAGAAATGGGGAATTGATTACCATATCTCCAGAAAATGTCTCCATTGGTGAGATTATTATTGTAAAGCCTGGTGAAAAAATTCCATTAGACGGTGTGGTATTGGATGGAGATTCTATGCTGGATACAAGGGCCTTAACAGGAGAATCAGTTCCGAGAAGTGTTCATAAAGGAGACGAAGCACTTTCCGGTTGTATGAATCAGACGGGTGTCTTAATGATTAAGACAACAAAAGCATTTGGTGAATCTACGGCTTCAAAGATTATTGATCTTGTGGAAAATGCGTCAAGCCGAAAAGCACCAACAGAAAATTTTATTACTACATTTGCACGTTATTATACACCTGTGGTTGTAATCTTAGCAGCTTTTCTGGCGATTCTGCCACCGATCATTCTTGGCGGAGGCTGGACAGAGTGGATTCGCAGAGGATTTGTTTTCCTTGTGGTATCTTGTCCATGTGCATTGGTTATTTCAATCCCGCTGACTTTCTTCGGCGGCATTGGTGCAGCATCTAAACGAGGTGTTCTTGTAAAAGGAAGCAATTATTTAGAGGCACTTAATAATGTCAGCGTTATTGTGTTCGATAAAACCGGAACACTTACAAAAGGTGTTTTCAATGTGACGGATATTTTGCCTGCAAATGGATTTTCAAAAGAACAGGTTCTGGAGTATGCGGCAGAGGCAGAGAGTTTTTCTAACCATCCTATTGCAAAATCCATTCTTGCTGCTTATGGAAAAGGAATTGATCAGTCAGTGATTTCTGATTATAAGGAAATTTCAGGATATGGAATCAGTGTAATGGCAGAGGAAAAGAAAGTTTTTGCTGGCAATACGAAACTTATGGATACAGAATGTATAGAGTACACAACCTGTGAAAAAGCAGGTACAAAAGTTTATTTGGCTGTAGATGGTCAATATGCAGGATGTATTTTGATAACAGATGAAGTGAAGCCGGACAGTAAAAAAGCAATTTCTGACCTGAAACATATCGGCGTGGAAAAAACAGTCATGCTTACCGGTGATGATGAAAAAATAGGGAAGTCTGTTGCAGAAGAATTGCAGTTGGATGAATATTATGCACAGCTGCTTCCTGACCAAAAAGTGGAAAAGGTTGAGCTTTTAGATAGTAAAAAGAGACCGGGAAGCAAATTGGCTTTTGTTGGTGATGGTATCAATGACGCTCCTGTCCTTGCCCGTGCAGATGTTGGTATTGCAATGGGTGGGCTTGGTTCGGATGCGGCCATTGAAGCAGCAGATGTAGTTCTGATGACAGATGAACCGTCTAAGCTGGTGGACGCGATTGAAGTAGCAAAAGCGACAAAACAGATTGTCATGCAGAATATAGTGATTGCTCTTGGGATTAAGAGTGTGTTCCTGATTCTTGGCGCTCTTGGTATTGCGGGAATGTGGGAAGCTGTATTTGGTGATGTAGGCGTTACCATAATTGCTGTTTTGAACGCAATGAGAATTTTGAAAAAATAGGAAATGAGGTAGGAATGTGAAACGAAAACTGATTCTGTTAGTTGTTACGATTGTTTTTCTTGTAGGTTTTGGTGTCATTTTACATTCACCGCCTTCTATAATTGATGCAGTCACAGGAGCAACACCGAAGTCAAAAAAGGCGGCTCAAGCCTCCGCACAGTTGGAAGGCTCTTATGTTCTCGGTATTAATATGATGTCAGATGGTCTCGACAACGAGAACGCCCGGAATAAATTAAAAGAATTGGCACTGGACGATTCGGAAACAAATGAAACAGATCTCATGAAAACGGACATTAGTTTTCGGTTATATGTATCTGAGACGGATTATCCGCTTGTCAGTTATGCTAAGAAACTCTGTGACAGGTTGAAACAGGCCGGTTTTTCCGTAGATCTGAAAGAGTACAGTAACACAATGATGCTATCAAGAGTGATAAGTGGAAAGTATGATGTATTCCTGGCATCGGATGATTTTATTGACGTTACAACGCTAACACAGATGGATTATATGATCATGGACAGCGAAGAAATGAGGTGAGCGGGAATTTATGAGAAAATGGAATACGATTTTGTCTGTTTTAATGCTTCTCATTTTTATGATTCATGGAATCATGGGCAGCTTTATGCTGAACGGAGTTGGAAGTAGTGCAGGGAAACTTCTTGCATGGATTGGTGTTGGTATTCTTGTTGTGCATACGGTGATTGGTGTCATCCTGACAGTTCAGAGTTTACAGACAGCGAAGCAATCAGGAAAAATGTATCTGAAACAAAACGTCATATTTTGGGCGAGACGAGCCAGTGGGCTGGCAATACTGATCCTGCTGTTCTTCCATATTGGCTTGTTTGGAAAGGTGCAGAATGGGACATATATTTTGTTCCCTTTTACAACTGTAAAGATGGTAACTCAGCTTTTGTTCGTAGCGGCAATCTTTGTTCATATTTTTATCAATATACGCCCATTGCTCGTATCACTGGGAATCATTAGTTATAAAGAACGAAGGAGCGATATTTATTTGATCCTTTCGGTGCTTCTTCTTTTTATAGCGGGAGCGGTTATTTTATATTATATTGGGTGGCAATATCTATGAGTAAGACAATTATTATTATAGGTGCTGGACTGGCAGGACTTTCAGCGGCTTTGCAGGCAGCGGAAAATGGATGCAATGTAAAACTGGTTTCCTCCCTTCCGTCAGAGCGGGCACAGTCTGTTATGGCGGAGGGCGGTATCAACGCAGCTTTGAATACAAAAGATGAAAACGACAGTCCCGAAGAACATTTTACAGATACAATAAAGGCAGCATGTGGTCTGGCAGATCCAAATGCAGTTTGGGGAATGACACAGGCAGCACCGGAGCTGGTGCACTGGCTGCTAAAACTTGGAGTTAAATTTAACATGAGTGGCTATGATGATGTGGATCTGCGGAATTTTGGCGGGCAGAAAAAGAAACGGACTGCTTTTGCACAGAGCGATACCGGGAAGCAGATCATGACAGCTATGATAGACGCTGTTCGCAGGAAAGAAGCATCTGGTATGGTAGAACGGTTCAGCCATCATTCTTTCCTAACACTTCGTCTGTGTGGCAATATTTGTTGTGGCTGCGTAATCAGGGATGAATATAGTCAGGAGACTGCGGAATTACCGGGGGATGCGGTTATTGTTGCCACCGGTGGTATGCACGGATTGTTTGGAAATACAACGGGTTCGCTGAGCAATACAGGAGAAGTCACCGCAGAATTGTTCCGGCTTGGTGTTCCTCTGGCAAATGGCGAGATGATCCAGTATCATCCGACAACTGTGAAATGTGGTGGAAAACGCATGCTCATCAGCGAGGCGGCCAGAGGGGAAGGTGGCAGGTTGTTTGCCATGAAAGATGGAAAACAATGGTATTTCATGGAGGAAAAATACCCGGAGCTTGGAAATCTGATGCCACGAGATATTACCGCCAGAGAGATATGGAAGGTCAGCCATGAATCAGAGGTATTTCTTGACATGACGGAAATATCGGAGGAGATTATTTCAAATAAGCTATCTGGTCTGGCAGACGATTGTATGACCTATCTGCATAAAGATATACGAAAGGAACCGGTGTCTGTTTTACCGGGAATTCACTATTTTATGGGAGGCATTCTGGTGGATGAGCAGCACAGAACGCCGATTCAGAATCTTTGCGCTGCCGGAGAATGCTGTGCCCAATATCATGGTGCCAACCGTCTTGGTGGAAATTCTCTGTTAGGAGCGTTATACGGAGGACGTGTTGCGGCAAAATCAGCATGCGAACAGGCAGATGTAGTAGATCTATCTTGTGCGACACAGATAGATTTTCCACCAGCGTCTCAAATTTCAGAAATAAAGCAATTAAACAAAGTGATGCAGGAGACTATGGGCGTTGTCAGAAATGAGAATACGTTGTTAAATGGGATTCAAACGGTACAAGCGCTGACAGGAAATCTTCCATTGCTTGGCATGGCAGTTCTAAAGAGTGCTCTTGCAAGAAAAGAAAGCCGTGGTGCACACTGGCGGGAGGATTATCCGAAGAGCAATGACGATGATTACCTTAAAACAACGGTAGCCAGATTTGATGGAAAGCAGATACAGATTTCCTTTGTACCTGTTCCAGAAAGGCGGTGATTCACTTGGTATATAAAATAAGAATCAGGCGGCAGGAGAGTCAGAAATCAGACAGTTATTGGCAGGAATTTGAGTTTGACGGAAGCAAAAACAGCTCTGTTGCCAATGTTCTAAAGGAATTGAACAGTAGAACCCCTTTGAAAGATAATTCAGGGAATATAGTTACTCCCATTAGCTGGGAATGTAGTTGTATGGTGCGAAAATGTGGGGCTTGCGCCATGCTGATTAACGAACGTCCGAGGCTGGCATGCTCTACATTTCTACATACGTTAAAAGGTTCTACAATCACCTTGGAACCTTTAAGCAAATTTCCGCTTGTAAGAGATTTGATCGTTGACCGGTCAATTCTGTTTGAAAATTTGAAAAAACTGAACCTTTGGCTTGAAAGTGAAGCTTATATGAATCCGTGGACACATGAACCGAGATACCAGTCGGCACGCTGTCTGATGTGTGGCTGCTGCCTTGAAGTGTGTCCTAACTTCTCTGCAAATGGGACTTTCGCAGGCGCTGTTGCTGCAGTCAACGCATTTCGGATTCTGAATGAAGAACAGGAAAGCACTCATTTGAATGAGATTTCTGCTGAATATAAGAAGAAATATTTTGAGGGATGCGGGAAGTCGTTATCTTGTCATGATATTTGTCCGATTGGTCTGCCTGTGGAAGAACTGCTTGTAAGGTCGAATGCAGCGGCTGTTTGGGGCAAATAAAATGGAGGATAAAAGCTATAATGAATGTATGAAGAGAATCAAAAACTTGATTCTCTTCATACATTGACAAATATCTATGTTATATTATATTGAACATAGACAATGATCAATGTGAGGTGTCAATATGAATGCAATGGATGTGGCTTTGATATGCAAGGCTTTGGGCGATGCGAACCGGCTGGAAATTGTACAGATGCTGTCGGATGGAGAAAAGTGCGGGTGTAAACTTTTGGAAAGATTTGAAATTACCCAGCCAACTTTATCCCATCATATGAAGATACTGGTAGGATGCGGCCTTGTGAATGATCGTAAGGAAGGAAAATGGCAGCACTATTCTTTGAATTGTGAGACATTGATGAATTACAAACACTTTATAGAATCCCTTACTTGCCTTGGATGCGGTGACGGGGATTGTTGTAAATAATTTAAGGAGAAGTTCAAGTATGAATAAGAAAAAAGTTGCTTTTATATGCGTTCATAATTCATGCAGAAGCCAGATTGCAGAAGCTTTGGGAAAACATCTGGCTTCGGATGTATTTGAAAGTTATTCGGCAGGGACAGAAACGAAACTACAGATTAATCAGGATGCAGTCCGGATTATGAAAGAATTGTATGGAATTGATATGGAAGCAGAAGGACAATATAGTAAGCTGATTGATGAGATACCAGTACCGGATATTGCAATTTCAATGGGTTGTAATGTGGGATGTCCGTTTATCGAAAGACCGTTTGATGATAATTGGGGACTTGAAGATCCAACCGGAAAGAGTGACGAAGAGTTTAAGAAGGTTATTGATGAGATAAGGATGCAAATTTTTATATTGAAACAACGATTGGATGAATTTGAAGAAAACTAAAGAAGTTGAGAAATTGCAGTTGATATTCCACTTATTTTAGGAAATTTAATAACTATTATATTTGATTATCAAATTCTTCGCAAACCCTTGAAAACACTAAGTTTGTAGCAAGTGTACTTTCCCTTACTCTTTCCCTTGTGTTACATTCTCCCATTAGCTTTCATGAACCTTAATATGGGAAAAATTAAGGGAAAGAAAATTTCATAACACAGTATAACATATAACAATAACAACATGGTGAACTGATTGAAATGTTTTCGATATTTAACTCTATAACTGATTATTAAAAAAATGGAGATAAGATACGATGAGAACAATATTTGCAGAATACAATCCACACAGAAACAGCATTGATGTTTATACCAATGCCGGTTATATGCTCCGCATTGACTGTTGGGAAGCTGAGAAGAACTTAAAAACCACTCCTGGATCAGACTGCGCATTAAATACACTTGCTATTGATGAGCCACTTGAATATGCACGATTATATCTTGATGGTAATATGCAAATGTGGGTAGATGCAGAAGATTCTTTGGAATTGTAAACCACAAGTAGCCTGTATGCTTTATTTTACATACAGGCTACTTAATCAAAATCACCATAATTGATCAAGCAAGTTTTTTTAATATACCTCGGAGTCATTTTCGTTCGATCTTTCATCGCTAATAAAATTTCTCTGAAGTGATAGCAGATAACAGATTGGCAGGTTTTTCTAAAAAATAATCTGCTTTTATGTGCTTATTATGACTGCCCCATACTGCTAAAGCAAAATCAATTCCCGCATTTTCCGCACATTTACTGTCATATTTGCTATCTCCGATATAAAGTACTTTCCTATGGTCTGTTTTTGATAATTCCACATATTTCAAAATCGGTGCGGCATTGGGTTTATGTTCCTGTGTATCGTCTGCACATATGATTGTTTTGAAATAATGACTGATACCAAACGGACAAAAATCATGTGTAAATTCTTCCCTTGTCTTTGATGTGACAATCCCCATTTCATAATCCAGACTTAGAAGATTTTTCAATAATTCAACGATTCCGTCAAATACTTTAATGTTATTTGTATAGTTACGCATATTTTTATCCCATAATTCTATCGCATAGGAAGTGTCTTTTATCGCAAGTTTTTTCAAAGCGTCTGTTCCTGTAATCCCTAACGCAAATCTTAGTTCAGAACATGGTATCTCTCTCCCGGACAATCCCTTTATAGTTTCCTGTAAAGAATGTAATACAGCATATTCCGTATCAATCAG
Organism: Anaerostipes sp. Marseille-Q3525; assembly: GCF_018223505.1. Lineage (NCBI taxonomy): Bacteria > Bacillati > Bacillota > Clostridia > Lachnospirales > Lachnospiraceae > Anaerostipes > Anaerostipes sp. Marseille-Q3525. Next base: position 23,723 of record NZ_JAGTTT010000018.1, on the reverse strand, counting down.
AGTGCCGTCAATGTCAAAAACGATATGCTTATACTTCATGCTGCCACCTTTCCCTGTCTGTATCAAAATAACGTATCACCCTGCATGGATTTCCTACTGCAACACAATTAGGCGGGATAGGGCGGGTAACTACACTTCCAGCCCCTATCACGCTGTTTTTTCCTATAGTGACTCCGGGCAGAAGAATACAGCCGCCGCCAATCCAGATATTACTTTCTATTTCTATCGGACGTGCATAGGTTCTAAAAAATGTTGTCTGACGTTCCCTCCAATCCGGCACAAACCTTTTCTGTGGTAAGACAGGGTGTGAAGATGTATAAATCTGCACATTTGACGCAATCAATACCCTGTCGCCAATTCGGATAGTTTTGTTATCCACAAAGGTACAATTCATATTGACGATCACATCATTTCCCCAAAAAATATTTTTTCCATAGTCGCAATGAAAAGGCGTGTCGATTGCCACATTTTCCCCTATTCCGCCCAACAGCTCCCGAAGAATGGAAGTGCGTTTTTCTGTATCTCCATAATCAGAAAAATAATATTTCCGTGTTAATTCCCTTGTGCGGGCAATCTGCTTTAACGTATCGCTGTCCGCTGTTTCCAAAAAATCACTGGATTCGTAATACACAATATCCCCTCCTTAACGAAAACTGTTTTCCATAACGCCCGGAAGCAGGGCATAGATAGAACAGCCAATCTGATCCTCAAACCGTTCTTTAATCTCTAAAATCTTTTTCCATCTGTCTATTGTCGCTGGGTGAACGCCGTATCGCATTGTCACGTCTACAAATCTCTTTTCCAAAAGACAGAACCCCGAAGGCATAGCCAATGCGTCACATAACTGTACAAGACGGTCATAATCATCATATACCGCATTTGCAACAAATTCTTTCATAAACAGGTAATCCTCATCACTGACATCAAACTCTCCGATAGATGTGGCAATATCCTGTATCATAAATGCGTGGGATATACATATTTGTGCGGCTTTTCCCCACCCACGCTCCATACAGTAACGATAGCCGTCTATCAGATGCCTTTCCGAACTCACTCCGGCATAACGTCCAATATCGTGTAACAGCCCGAAAATATACGCCTGTTCAGAAGATAAATCTTTACAGTGTGACGCAATGTTTTTACAGGCTTCGGCTACATACCGGGAATGTTCTGCCCATGCTCCCGGATTGGATTCTGCCGCTTCCCTTAATGCCAGTTCTGCGGTCTGAATGTTCAACTCCATTTTTAACTCCTTTCAAAAGGGCGGGGCTGGAAGATAAACTGTCCAGCCCCTTTATGATGAAATATTTACAGATAAATCAGCAATCCCCGGCATAGTACGAAACAATGTTCATATAGTCCGTTGGATTCGGAACTTCTAAAACAAGCCGCAAACAGTTTTTGTTTTGGGAGTATTGCCGCCACAAACTGCCCTGTATCTTTTCTTCCCCATTGATGTTTTGTTTTTTACCATCCGGGCAGAGCATATTTACTTTGCCGGAACAGCTATTGACCGTATCTAAAAAATTTTTCATGTTCAGAATGTTCAGTTTTACCACTTTGCACTCACCTCCTGTAAATGACGGATTTACTTTACAGGTATCATTATAATGCAAAAGGAATAGAAAAATATTTCTTTTCTGCCCTTATCTATCACTATTCTGCCATTTTCTCCGATATTCTGTGGGTGAACAATGTGTGTATTCTCGAAAAACCTTTCCAAAATAACTGCTACTCCCCAAACCGCACTCATGGCTGATAACGGTAACTGCTTCCTGCCCCTTTGCTAGCATCTGACAGGCAGCTTGCAGACGGTAAGCCTTTATATACTCTACGGGTGTCATGTGCAGACAGTCATGGAACACTCTATAACACTCCCTTTCGCTTAGGTATGCTGCTGCCGCAAGTTCCGGGATAGAGATTTTCTCTCTGTAATGTTCGTGAATATATATCATCATCAGCTTTATTTTATCGTTGCTTTTATTATGTTCCCCCTTTTTTTCACGCATAGGACGGGATAGTTCAAAAAGCATGAGCCATATTTCTGTTAGGGTTTCCCGCAGTTTTATTTCATATCCAAATTCATCACTGGATAAACGAAATGAAGCGGCAAGCAGTTTCAAAATCCTTTCTTCTTCTGCATTGCCTGGAAAAAGCGGAATTACCTCAATCTGTGGGGCTGTTATGATAGGCGCAATATATTTTTGTTCAATCCTGCTTCCCTGTTCCCCGGCAAGTAGGGAAACATCGAAAATATGAAGTAGCTGTATATTCTTTTCTTTCTGCGATATTGCTTTTGTCATATGGAGTACATTGGAATTTACTATGCCGCCGCTTCCAGCCGGAAACAACAGTTTTCCTCCCGGCGTATCATATTCAATGCTACCACTTTCCATATAAAAAAGTTCCACTGTCTTGTGCCAGTGCCACGGTACATAATGTCCGATATACTTGTCAAGTTCTGCCCTTGAAGCGATATAGGGAAAATCTTTTTCAAAACCGGGAAGCAGTTCTTCCTTGCTTCCAGTATAAAATTCAATGCTATGGATATTTTTCATGTCTGTTCACCTGCACATCTGCGATTTTGTATCTGCTTTATGGATTAAATATACTAGAATAGCTCGGTAATTGTCAATCAATCAAAACAGATTCATTTGGAAGATTATAAAAAATAGTGTTAAAAATCAAAGAACAGTTTTCACAGACTCTAAAAATCTGGATAACTAAAAATAAGTATATTTGTTTTGTGAAAAACAGGCAGTTTTACCTGCCCATTTTACTTTAAAAATATCCTCGTTTTTCTCGCCAGTTTTTCACATAACATCGGATTCCGATATAAACCGCATGTACCAGAAGTAGCAACATAATGAGGTTTATCGGAATAATTGATTTTATCCATTTTCCGAAATAGATTATGATAGCTGTACTCATTATCACCACCATGATGCTGATAATATCCCAGCAATATTTCCGGTAGATTTTCCCCACCTGATAGCCAGTCCCGATTATCAGCAATCCCGTTATGATAAATAAAATTCCCATAACAATACTTACAATCAGCCAGTACACAATCCCTGAAATGATACTATTTGAGATTCCACTGCTTAACTGTCCGAAAGAATCTGCACCTGCAACAAATTTTTGAAACAGGCTTAAGATTCCTTTAGCAAACATACTGAAAAAGCTAATACAGTCACTAAAGAAAACTGGAGAAAGGATAGCAGTGAATAGTGTAATGGCTATACTGTACCATGCCAGCAGAAACAGGATACTTTCATAACCAGCCGTCATATTTTTATATTTTTTCTCTAACTGAATTTTACGGTTATCGCATTTTTCTTTTGCTTTTTGGTAAGCAGTGCGGTCACAGTTATCGCATTTCTCATAGGGCACTTTTTTCTCAACAGCTACCTCTGCTGTTCCTCGATCTGGTTTATCATTGATTCCATCATGGGAATGACTTCCCGGCTTTCTTCTAATGTCATTTAACAAAAGTTAGCAAGAATTCTCCTTCCTCTACAGGTGGGAGATGAATTGCAGAAAAAGAAAAACAGAACACTTGTTCTATGATACGAAGTGTGGTATACTATAATCAGTCGAAAGAATAGAAAGGACTGATTATATGGATAAAATGGATCATAATGCACACTCAGTATATTTGATGTATTATCATCTGATCATGGTTGTAAAATACCGAAGAAACGTAATAGATGATCCGATTTCGGAACGTGCAAAAGAGATCTGGGAACGTATTGCACCTGATTATGGAATCACACTGGAAGAATGGAATCATGATGTTGATCATGTGCATGTTATGTTTCGGGCACAGCCAAAATCAGAACTCAGCAAATTTATCAATGCGTATAAAAGTGCAAGCAGCCGGTTGTTAAAAAAGGAATATCCACAGATCAGGGAAAGACTTTGGAAGGAAGCATTCTGGAGCCAGAGTTTCTGCCTGTTGACAGCGGGTGGGGCACCGATTGATGTTATCCGTAATTATATCGAGACGCAGGGAGAGAAAAAAAGATGAATATAGCTTACCGTTTTCGGATATATCCAAACAGAGAACAGGAAGTTCTGCTCGCAAAAACATTTGGCTGCTGTCGTTTTTTATATAATCAGATGTTGAATGATAAAATACGGGAATATGAAGCATCGAAAAAAATGCTGCGAAATACACCGGCGATGTATAAAAAAGCATATCCATTTTTGAAAGAAGTGGATTCCCTGGCACTTGCAAATGTGCAGATGCATCTGGAAAAGGCATATAAGAGTTTTTTCAGGGATCCGAAGATTGGCTTTCCAAAATTCAAATCAAAGCACAGAAGCAGAAAGAGCTATACGACAAATGTGGTCAATGGAAATATTCAGGAAGAAGATCATCGGATAAAACTTCCAAAATTGAAATGGATCCGTATGAAAAAACATCGGGACATTCCGGCAGAATATTGCCTGAAATCCGTAACAATAAGTATGGAACCGTCCGGAAAGTATTATGCAAGCCTTTTATATGAAAAAACTGACTGTGAAAACCAAGCAGAAGAATTTGATTATGAAAATGCAAAGATACTTGGGATTGACTATGCAATGCATGGGATGGCTGTGTTTTCTGAAGATATACAGAAGGAAAATGAAGGATACTTCAGAAAAAGTGAGGAGCGGCTGGCAAGGGAACAGAGAAAGTTATCCCATTGCGTGAAAGGAAGCAATAATTATTACCGATAGAAAAAACGTGTTGCATTATGTCATGAAAAAGTCCGAAGCCAGAGGAAAGATTTCTTACATAAGCTGAGTCATGAAATAGCAGAGGCATATGATGTTGTTGCAGTAGAAGATATTGATATGAAAGCAATGAGCCAGTGTATGCATTTTGGAAAAAGTGTCATGGATAACGGTTACGGAAAGTTTCGGGAATTGCTGGAATATAAACTGACATGGAGAGGAAAGAAATTGGTACGTGTAGATCGTTTTTTTCCTTCCAGTAAAAAATGCTGTAAATGTGGCAATGTAAAGAAAGAACTGAAACTTTCGGACAGAGTATATCTTTGCACATGTGGAAATCGGATAGACCGGGATCTGAATGCGGCAATCAATATACGTGAAGAAGCACGTCGTATGTTGTTAGCAGGATAAATGGGAAGTGTCTGTATCCAGACAATGAAAATATCCCATAACTGGGTAAAAATGAATCGCGGGGCACGCGAGGATAGCTTGTAGATACTTGGCTCAGTAGAGCCATTGAGCAAGAAGCCCCCACTTCAAAATCTGTGATTTAAGTGGTGGGAGCATGTCACTTGAAAATAGCAAGGTGTAAAATAGAAAAACATACACCTTATTTTACACCTTTTGCTGACGATATTATGCAAAAATAAACCAGGTTATGCCAGAAAGCAAAAATTTACAAAGGCTTAAAAAGCCCGAAAAACCAAGAAAAACTAAGAAATGCGAGGTTATGTAACAATGATTAAAGTACTTTTCATCTGCCACGGCAATATCTGCCGAAGCACAATGGCCCAATTTGTTTTCCAAGATATGGTAAATGATCAAGGTCTAAAAGACAAATTTCACATCGACTCTGCTGCAACGAGCAGAGAAGAGATCGGTAATCCGCCACATCATGGAACAGTCAATAAACTAAGACAGGAAGGAATCCCAGTCCTAAAACACCGAGCCATCCAGATGACAAAACAAGATTACGAAGAATATGATTATATCATTGGCATGGATGCATGGAATCTAAGAAATATGAATCGTATCACAGGCGGTGACCCAGATGAAAAGATCCGTCTGTTATTAGACTATTCCAAACATCCAAGAGACATCGCAGATCCATGGTATACAGGGAATTTTGACGATACATACAGAGATGTAGTCGAGGGATGTGAAGCATTTTTAGAATACCTAAAACAAGAAGAATTATAAAGGAAAAACGCTAGAACTGATATTTCTCAGAACTAGCGTTTTTCCTTTGAAAAGATTAAAGGATAAAAATCTATGCTAAAAGTACGTCAATATGTGCGTCTTTTAAAGCCTTAATATTTTCTTCACTGACATCTTTATTCGTAATGATATGATGAATATCTTCAAGTTTCATTACCTTATCAATATAAGGACGGACATGAAATTTGCTGGAATCAACTAAAACGTAACGATCTGCACCACATTTCGATACACAGATTTCGGTACGTGGATCAAAATCAATCGAAGAAGTTCCAACATTCACATCAATTGAATCAGCACTGCAATAAGATTTATCAACAGTCAATTGCCGGAAAAACTGTTCTGCAGATACTCCTCGACAGGAACTGTTGCGTTTCATGATCCAGCCACCTGCGATATATACAGTGATACCAGGGTCTTGATACAATTCATTTGCAACAGGAAAAGAATCAGTTACAACGGTAAGATCTTCTTTTCCGTGGAGAAGTGTTGCCAGAAGGTAAGTTGTGGTACCACTTCCAATGGTGATATAATCCCCGTTTTTGATCGTGGATGCTGCGAGCAAAGCAATCTTTAATTTATCTTCATAATGCTCAATCTGTGAAAAATCTCTGGAAACTTTCGGAGTTTCTGGACGGTCAATAGGAATTGCACCACCATGTGTTCTTTGCAATAAGCCTTTGTCTTGCATTCCTTGCAAGAGAAGGCGGGCAGTTGAAGGTGCAATCGATAGAATATCGCAGACTTCTGTGACACGAACTTTTCCTTGCTTTTTTAAAATATCTAATATGATCTCTTCTCTTTCTTCTGGAAAAGAATCAGTTGTTTGTTTTGCCATAAGCGTTCTTCCTTTTCGTAAACTAATTTCATAATGTAAAATCATCGAAATGCTTCTTTATCATCATTATAGCAGTAAAACGATGAAAAAGCAATACGATAAAAAGAATGAAACGATGATAAACAATTAAAATATAGTAAAAATGCACAAAAAAAGATAAAAACGATTGTGTAAATTGACAAAAATGATAATAAACGATGAAAAACGATTGCGAAACGATGATTGTGGAGATATAATGAACTCACAAACAAAGACAACAACAAATAACAAAGTTTAGGAGGAACGTACATGAAACCAGAAATCATCATTATGTTAACCAATAATGATATTACCGTAAAAAATGCAGAGGAAGTATTTGAATCTTGCAAGGATCTCCCAGCAAAGAAATGGGGATTTAAAGATGTAGGTCTTCCAAAAGATGAAATGATCAAACTTGCAGCAAAGATGAAAGAAGCTGGAAAGGAGACATACATCGAAGTTGTTACGTACACAGAAGAAGGATGCTTAGAAGGAGCTAAACTTGCATATGAATGTGGTTTTGATTATTTGACAGGAGCACTTCCATTTGACTCCGTTTTTGAATATGCCAAAGAGCACAATTTAAAATATTCTCCATTCTGTGGAAAAGTCGGAGGAAGTCCTGTGGAATTAACAGGAAGTATTGATGAGATTGTTTCTTCAGCAAAAGAGTGTATCGAAAAAGGAGCAGATGGAGTAGATCTTACAGCATATCGTTATGCAGATGGTAATCCAATCGAGTTAACAAAAGCAATCGTAGATGCTATTGGTGCAGATAAGGTTTGTATTGCAGGAAGCGTTGGGAATGAAGAACGTATGAACCAGATGAAAGACGCTGGAGTTGCTGAATATACAATGGGAAGTGCACTATTTAATGCAAACTTTGTAGAGGGAGGAACATTTCGAGAGAATCTTGAATATGTCCTTAACTACTTAAGTAAATAAGAAACGTAATAAAAAATTTTTAAAAGAAAAGGAGAATGAAACATGTTAGAAAAATTCGCACACGTATTTCCAGCTATGGTAACACCAATGAAAGAAGACGGAAGCTTTAATTATGAAGTTGCCAAGAAACATGCAGACTGGATGATGGACAACGGAATCGGAGGAATCGGAGTTTTAATGGCAGCAGGAGAATATCAGAGTATGTCATTAGAAGAACATATGGAATATGTTAATGAGATGGTTCCATATGTAAAGAAACGAGGAGCATCTGTAATCGTTGGATGTTCAAGAGAAAGAGTAGAAGATGCTTGTGCATTAATGAATAATGCATATAAAGCAGGAGCGGATGCAGCAATGGTTCTTCCATCTTTCTATTACAATCAGTCACAGGAAGAGATCATCGATCATTATACATATTTAAATGATAATTCAGATCTTGATATCATGGTTTACAATAATCCAAATGTAACATCAGGAATCACAAGAGAAACAATGAAAGAATTATATAAACTGCCACATGTAAAGATTGTAAAAGATGCATCTATGGTCATTGATGTTATGACAGATTTCATCTTTGAAGCAGAGCAGGCAGAAGAAGAGAAAAATGTATTGTGTGGATGTGATTACTTACTGTACCAGGCATATGCAACAGGAGCAATTGGATGGATTAGTATGACAGCAAACATTCTTCCAAAATTATCTGCTGACTTCCACAATGCAATGATCGTGGAAAAAGATTATCAGAAAGGTTTGGAAATCTACAAAAAACTGTATCCAGTTGTAAATATGACAGAAAGATATCCAGCACCAACACAGGCTGTAAAACATATCTTATCTGAAGTTATCGGGTTCGATGAAGGAATCTGCCGCCGTCCAAGAAGAGAGATCAGTGATGAAGACAAGAAACTGGTAGTTGAATGGAGTCAGATCAAAGAACTCGCAAAAACAAATAAAATGTAAAAAAGGTCAGTAAAAAAAGATTACGAATAGATTATACGATATACAAGGAGGGTTCTTGTGAGAAAGACAGATTATTTGATTATAGGTGCCGGAATTGTTGGATGTAGTGCTGCATATCTGCTGACGAAAGATGGAAAAAAAGTAACGATCGTGGATAAAAGTTATCCATGTAACGAAGCTTCTGGAGTTAATGCTGGAGGAATGGAACTCCTCCAGCAGCCTCCAAAATCTCTGCCAATGCATGTACTGGCAGCACAGTTATGGGATATGTTCCAAAATGAAGATGGAATTGATTGTGGATATCATCGAACAGGCGGACTTTATTGTGTATTAAGAGAAGAAGATTTAAAAATGTTAGATGAACAGGAAGAACGTTTTAACAAACTAGGACTTCCGATCGAACGATTAAATAAAGAACAGGTCAAAGAGAAGATACCATATATCTGTGATAATGTGATCGCAGCAAACTTTAGTCCAATGTCAGGATATTCCAATCCATTGAAGGCTGGAGTTGCAATTCTTATGAAAGCGAAAGAGCTTGGATGTGAATTTTATGACCATCAGTTTATCAAAGAAATTCATACATCTAAAGAGAATGGATATCTGGCATATGCAGAAGATGGACAGGTATATCAGGCGAAGAAGATTTTGATCACAGGAGGAATTCGGTCTCCATGGCTGTTGGATCAGATGGGTGTTCATATTGAATTAGAAGAAAAACATAACATGATCACCGTGACAGAGAAAGCACCTCATTTTATAGATTATACGATCACAACACCAACGATGACGATGAAGCAGACAGCAGAAGGTTCTGTTTTGATCGGTGGTGGACGTGAAGGATATGGAGATTTGAACAAAGATGATAAGAAAAAAGATGTTTCCATTAATGGTCTGTGTTTTAATGTAAGAGAAGCGCAAAATATCATTCCTTCCGTGAAGAAGTTAAATATTCTGCGCAGCTGGTCAGGATTTGAAGGATTTACGCCAGAAAGACTTCCTTATATCGGGGAAGTAGAAAAATATCCAGGTGTATACTATGCAGTCACAGGTTTCTGTGGATACTGCATTGGACCAGGAGCTGCTGCAGAAGCGATCAAATGTATGAATGGTGAAGAATATTTTAATGTAAAAGAAGTGTAGATCGGTAAGGAGGGAACGATATGTCCAGAATAGAAAACCATATTATTTTGGGAGATCTTGAAGAAAAGAAGATGGTTACGATCATTGTCGATGGAAAAGAAATCCCTGCAGTGGAAGGAGAACCAATCCTTTCAGCACTCCTTGCGGAGGGTATTAAAGTATCAAATATCAGCCAGAAACATCATGAACCACGAGGATATTTTTGTGGAATTGGGCGTTGCACAAACTGTGTTATGACAGTCAATGGTGATCCAAACGTACGTACATGTGTAACACCAGTGGAAGCTGGTATGGTAGTAGAAACTCAGGATGGTCTTGGAAAATGGGAGGAAGCGTAGATGAAGAAAGATATTGAAATTCTCGTGATCGGCGCAGGTCCTGCAGGGCTTTCCGCAGCAATTGAAGCTGCAAAATGTGGTGCCGAAGTACTAGTGGTTGATGAAAATAATAAGCCTGGCGGACAGTTATTTAAACAGATTCATAAATTCTTTGGTTCAAGAAGACATAAAGCAGGAACCAGAGGTGTCGATATTGGAACACAGCTGTTAGAAGAAGTGGAGAAACTTGGAGTGACAGTTATGTTAAATACGGTTGCCTATGGATTTTATCCAAATGGAGAAGGGGTTGCTCTTGCTGTAAACGGAGAAGAAGGAATGATCGTTCATCCAAAGAAAGTCATTATGGCGACAGGAGCAAGTGAAAACCCATTGGCATTTCCAGGATGGACATTACCAGGAGTTGTAGGAGCTGGTGCCATCCAGACGATGATCAATGTACATCGAGTATCTGTGGGACAAAGAGTTTTAATGATCGGATCAGGAAATGTAGGACTGATCGTAACATATCAGTTATTACAGGCAGGAATCGATGTAGCAGGAATTGTCGAAGCTGCACCACAGCTTGGTGGTTATGGTGTCCATGCAGGAAAAGTAAGAAGAGCAGGAGTTCCTTTATATGTAGGACATACAGTTTTGGAAGCAGTACCAAATGAAGATATGTCAGGAGTTAAAGGAGCGATCGTTGCGGAAGTTGATAATAAATTTCAGCCAATTCCAGGAACAGAACAATTCATTGAATGTGACGTGATCGGAATTGCAGTCGGATTGACACCAGATATTGGATTACCATCCATGGCAGATGTCACATTTGTGAATGCTGGAAGATTAGGTGCACAGGTTCCAATGCATGATCGAAATATGGAAACAACAAAAGAGGGAATCTATGTTGCAGGAGACTCTTCTGGAGTGGAAGAAGCATCCTCAGCGATCGAAGAAGGAAAACTTGCAGGAATCGCAGCAGCCGAAGCACTTGGAAAGCTCAGCAAAGAAGAAGCAGCGAAAGCCAAAGAAAATGTATGGAATTCATTAGATCAGCTTAGAACAGGACCTTTTGGACAGGGCCGTCATGATGCGAAGGAACAGATCATAGAGCAGATGGAAGAATGGAAGGTGAAGAACAGTGCTTGCTAAAGATGGATTTTTAGATTTAGAAGAAGTTATGGACATTCCTGGATTTCCTGGAATTGAAGTATTAAATAACAAAAAATGTGTAGTTATCGAGTGTAAACAGAATATTCCATGTAATCCATGTGAAAGTGCCTGTCCACATCATGCGATTTCCATTGGAAATCCGATTACAAATCTTCCAGTTGTGGATCCGGAAAAATGTATTGGATGTGGATTGTGTGTGGCACAGTGTCCGGGACAGGCATGTTTTCTTGTGGATATGTCACATGAAGAATATGATACAGTAACACTTCCATATGAATATTATCCGCTTCCAGAGAAAGATCAGGAAGTTTATGGACTTTCAAGAGATGGAAAATATGTGATCAAAGCAGTTATTGTAAGAGTTGTTTTGACAAAGAAAAATGACAGAACTGCGGTAATTGAAGTAAAAGTTCCAAAAGGATATGGAATGAAAGTCCGTAATATTTCTGTAGATGGAAAGAGAATTGCGGATGAAGAAGAAAATAAAGCAGTGGATCAGGCAGCAATTGATGCTATTGACAACGATGAGATGTATGTGTGCCGTTGCGAGGAAATTACAAAAGCGGAAGTAATTGAAGCAGTTAGAAATGGTGCAACCAGTGTTAATGAAGTGAAACGACTGTTAAGAACTGGTATGGGAATGTGTCAGGGACGCAACTGTGCAAAAACCATTGAACGTATCATTGCAGCAGAATTGAAAGTAGCACCAAGTGAAGTTCCACAGGCAACAAAACGAGGACCGGTAAGACCGATCAAACTGACAGGATATACATCTCTTGATATCGAGGCACAAGAAGAGATGTTTGAACATGACTGGTAATTGACTAGATAATATAAACAGGAAGATCAAGTGGAAGCATTAGCTTCCACTTGGTATAATAGAGCTAAGGAGTGATTATGTTTATGTCTACATAGAATAAGGCAAGGAAGGAGCATAATGGGCGAGTTTTTTATCAAGCTGGATACGATTGTTTGGTCAAATCCAATCATATTTTTAATTTTAGGTTCGGCAGTATTTTTTACGATCATTTTAAAAGGAGTTCAGGTTCGAAATATCAAGCATCAGATTCAGTTATTATTCGGAGCAAATGATTCAGATGCAGGAATTTCACCATTTGCAACATTTTGTACGGTTATCGGATATCGTGTTGGTACGGCAAATGTTGCCGGAGTTGCGGTAGCGATCTTAAGCGGTGGACCGGGAGCAGTTTTCTGGATGTTGGTAACATCCATTCTTGATACGGCAATTTCTTATGCAGAATGTTCTCTTGGTCAGTGTTATAAGATCAAACAGGATGGAGAATATCGAGGTGGAGCATATTATTATATAGAAAGAGGATTAGGGATCAAACCGCTTGCGGTCGTATATGCATTGTTAACATTTATCTGTGTCCCAATTCTTACAGTAGCACCTCATGCATTTTCAATTACAAGTGGCTTTAAAAATAGTATCGGAGTATCACAGTATATTACAGGAGCGATCATTGCAGTTTTATTATTCTTTGTAATTTCTGGAGGAATTAAGCGTATTGCAAAGACCGCAGAATTGATCGTACCATTTATGACGATTGGATTTATCTTAATGACCGTCATTGTAATGATCCTAAGGATCAAGGAAATACCAGAAGCTTTTAGCTTGATCATAAGATGTGCTTTTGGACAACATGCAATGTTTGGAGGATTATTAGGTAGTGCTGTTTTATGGGGAGTAAAACGATCTGTAAATTCCTCAGGAGCAGGTATGGGAGAAGCCGTTCCAGCAGCATCTGCAACTGAGTGTTCTCATCCGGGTGTACAGGGCTTGATCAATTCATTATCTGTATATATTGATCTTTTTGTATGTATTTGTACAGCATTAATGATCATCTTAACGGATTGTTTTAATGTTCTGGATCAGACAGGAGCAAATCTTTATATAGGGAAAGGTTCAGCAAATGTGGCAAGTGGATCAGCTGAAGTTGGAATTGCCTGGACACAGGAAGCATTAAATTCTATTTTTCCTGGAAATTTTGGAGGTATCTTATTAGCTTTCTTCTTATTTTTCTTTGCATTTACAACATTACTAAATTATTACTATCAAGGAGAAACAGCAATTGCTTATATGTTATATAAACAATCTCCAAAAACAAGGAAAATAGCAATCTGGGGATTAAGAATTGCAATGCCATTGATTTTTTATTACTTTGCGATTCAATCTGCAGCAACCAGTTTTGCATCGGGAGAAGTAGGTGTTGGATTGATGGTATGGTTTAATGTGATCGTATTATTGATCATGTCACCAACGATCAAGAAGATTTTCGACGATTATATGGCACAAAGAAAAGCAGGAATTGAAAAACCTGTCTTTAATCCTCAGAAATTAGGTATTAAAAATGCAGATCTCTGGATGGAGATCAACGCGGACAAGATTGCTAAGGAGGGAGACAATGAAGTACATACTGGGAATTGACATCGGAACAACAGCGATTAAAGCAGCAGTCATCGGAGAAGATGGTGAGATTTATGGCACAAAAACAAGCGAATATCCATTGACAACACTTCCAAGTGGCGAAGTGGAAGCAGATCTTTCTCTATATGAAGAGGCATTCAAACAATCCATCAAAGAATCTGTTAAAAATGCAAGAGTACCAGTAAAAGATATCAAATGTGTTGGGTTTTCATCAACTGCGGAAACCTGCGTGTTTTTGGATGAAAATAATAAGCCTCTATGTAAAGTAATTGCATGGATGGATACAAGAGCAACGAAGGAAGCAAAAGAATTAACAGAGCAGTTTGAGAAACAAGATATCATAAAGAAAGTTGGATTTGATGGAATATATGCAATCCATCCGGTAAGTAAGATTCTTGCAGTGAAACATAAAACACCAGAAATCTTTGAAAAGACAAGAATGTTTGCACAGATTAAGGATTACTTTATCTTTAAACTGACAGGAATATACTATACAGATCATTCAACAGCAAGTGATCATGGATTTTTTGATATTACAAATCGCTGTTACTGGAAAGAAATGCTTGCATATACAGGAATCAAAGAAGAATATCTTCCAAAGTTAGAAGAACCAGGAACAGAACTGGGAACGATCAGCGAGAGCGCAGCAAAAGAATTTGGATTAGATCCAGAGACAAAGATCAATGTGGGAGCATTTGATCAAGGATGTGGTGCGATCGGTGCAGGTAATATAAAATCAGGAATTGCATCAGAAAGTACAGGGTCAGCACTTGTAACTGTGGCAACGATCGATCAGTTAAATCCAGAGTCAAAAGGAGATGTTCCGACATTGTGTAGTGCGATCGCCGGGAAATACATGTATCAGCCATATTGCACAGGTTCGATCATCATGAAATGGTATCGAGATACATTTTGTGATGAAGAAAAAAGAATAGAGCAGGAAACAGGACTGAATGCATATACCCAGATGGATGAAATGGTAAAAGCAACACCACCAGGAGCAGATGGACTGATCATGCTTCCATATTTTCAAGGATCAGGAATTCCTGAATTAAATGAAAATGCGAAAGGTGTCTACTATGGAATCCATGCGGGACATAATAGAGGTCATTTTATAAGGGCAATCATGGAAGGACTTGCCATTGCGTTAAAAAGGATGTTAGAATGTGAGAAAAAATTAGGAGCAACCATGACAGAGATCCGTTCTCTTGGAGGTGGATCAAAGTCAAAAGCATGGTGTCAGATTAAAGCAGACATTCTGGGAATTCCAGTGAAAGTCATAGACAACAGCGAAAGTACTGCATGTATGGGATGTGCGATCTTAGCAGGAGTGGCAAATGGAATCTGGGATTCTGTAGAAGAAGCAGCTGATCAATTTGTAAAGGTAAAAGAAATATATGAACCAAACAAAGAAAATGAACAAATATACCAACAAGTTTACGAAAAATATGTAGAGATTACCAAGGTATTAAATCCAACTTTTTAACAATAACACTCATATAAAAATAATGATATTATAGTATGAATTACTCCAATTAACAAAACACAAATAAATCCTAAGATTTGAATTCTGTCATATGTTTCCGATACCACAAAGGCATCAGATTCCTCTGACACGGATGATTTTCTCGTTCTTTAATCCCAATTGTATTGAAAAAGTCTTTCCATAGATCAATAAACGGATCGTCTGTCTGAATGGACAGCCGGTCCATTTCTTCTTTTGAAAGTGTTGTTAAATAATAATCTTGATCTGCAGGATGAACGACAGCAATGAGGCGTTTGTCATCAATGATCATCCAGTTTTCAGAAGGCAGACGATCAGAAAAATGCGGAGCAACTAAAGTCAATACATTACTCTTTGGTTCAATATGACTTACCAACACATCCCCAGGCATATTCGCAAATCGGATAAATTCCACATGAAAATGAGCTTCATTTCCAACTTTACGTTTCAATTCAAACATCCGCATAACCACAGGTTCCTGAAGAAAATCCACAACATGAGCACCATAATGGAATCCAGCAACAATAAAACGATAAATGGTATCCAACTTATCTTCAACATCAGACATCGCAGCTTCATAGATCATAATATAAGCCTGATAAGAAATCTTACTCTTAATAGAACGAACGACACTGGCAGTTTTCTCAGGATCGGCATCCACATGCCGATAATCACAGAATAATTCCAGATTCCCAATCGGTTCTGTCTTCAATTTAATATTGGAATGCCCAAGTCTTGATGCCCAGGCCTCATAAATACAGGTCATCATCGCATCAAAATTATCTTCACAGGTAAAAACAGTCATCATATCCTCCAGAATACAAAAAATAACGAAAATTACATCTGTCCAAACAAAGTTTTCGAAGAATCTTCTACAGTAACTTCCGATTGAAAATTAAAATCATCAAATAAAGAAAGCTGTCGATAGGTCTGTGGATGATCGATCTCCCAGTTTTGCTTTCCATCCTCACCGATCAGCTGCCTGGTAATAAAATCTTCCTCGATCGGTATCCGATACATCATTTTCCCACTACAAGTAATAAAGTATTTCGCACGTTTTAGAACAACTCCCATCTTCTTTAAATGTTCAAAATTAAGAGTTCCATGTTTGCGTGCCTTCACAATACGAAACGCAGACTTTGTCCCGATTCCTGGAACACGAAGTAATACATCATAAGAAGCCCGGTTGATCTCAACCGGATAAATATCCAGATGACGAAGTGCCCAGTCACACTTTGGGTCAAGCATCGTATTAAAATTCGGCCGGTCTACAGAAAGTAATTCATCTGCCTTAAATCCATAAAACCGTAGCAGCCAGTCTGCCTGATACAGACGGTGTTCCCGAAGAAGCGGCGGTGCAGTTCCAAGAGCTGGCAGATTAGAATCCTCGTTCAAAGGAACATAAGCAGAATAAAATACACGTTTCAAGTCATACTGCTGATATAATTTCTGCGTTGTTGATAAAAGCTGCAGATCACTCTCCCCAGTTGCACCAATGATCATCTGTGTACTCTGACCAGCTGGGACAAAAGGTGCAGGTTTGCCATTGGAGCGTAAAGCATTCTTAAGAGAAGGATCAGCAAGAGCAAGTGGAGAACGCCCTGATTGAATCCTTTGATAAGGATTCTCCTGAAAGATCGTATGCTTCAAATACTTATTACTTCGAGAACGTTCCATAGAGGCATCTTTCCCGATCATCAATCGATGATCGACAATCCCATTCTGAATCTGGCGGATCGGAGCAACAAGTTTCTTTGGATTCTTATGAGGAGCCAGTTTCTTAAGTCCATCAATTGTAGGAAGTTCCAGATTCACACTCATACGATCGACAAGATATCCCATATTCGTGATCAATTCATCCGAAGCCCCAGGAATCGCTTTCACATGGATATATCCATTAAAATGATACTTTGTACGAAGCAGATAAATCGCCTGATACATCAATTCCATTGTATAAGTCGGACTCTTCACGATCCCAGAGCTTAAAAACAATCCCTCAATATAATTTCTTCGATAAAATTCTACAACAAGTGTACAGATCTCTTCCGGAGTAAATGTTGTACGAACCCTGTCATTACTTACTCGGTTTAGACAATACTTACAATCATAAATACATTCATTGCTAAGTAAGATCTTAAGCAATGAAACACAGCGCCCATCCGAAGAAAAACTATGACAGATTCCTGCTGCCTCCGTATTTCCTAGCATTCCCTTTTTCCCGCGACGAGAAGAACCACTAGAAGTACAGGCAACATCGTATTTTGCTGCATCAGCTAAGATCTTCAATTTTTCATTTAAAGATAAATCTTTTGATGAGATTTCCATAATAGACGCCTCCTGTTCTCGAATGTATGTTCTGATATTAGATTAACATAAAAGTAGGAATTTAGCAAATTTAAAAAACGGGCGATTCGTTATGAAATTAATTACTAAGAACAGTTCCAGAAGCTCTCTTCTGTTTTCGATACTTCGAAGGAGACATAGATTTCCAACGCTTAAATGCTTTGGAAAATGTAGCAGAATCACCATAACCGCAGGAATTACTGATACTTTCAATAGAAAGAGTCGTTGTTGATAACAATTCAGAAGCTTTCGTCAATCGAAATGTAGCAAGATAGTCTTGAGGGCTTTGTTCTAAGTACTTATGAAATAATAAATAAAGATAACTACGGTCAATACAAAGATACTTTGCAATATCATAAATATGGATTCCGTCCCAGTAATTATTTTTAATATATTCAATTGCCTGATTGATATACATATATTCAGAATCAACTTGTTGATCAGATTCCAAAGGATTTAAGGCAAGAATAGAAAGAAATTCATATAATAATCCAGTTCTGCGAAGATCAGAGGAAAAATTAGATTTTGAATGGACTAACATATCGTTTACTAACCAATATAATTCCTTTTTTTTGTCACAATGAAAAATTGGATGCGCCGATGAAAGACCGATCTGCTTTAAAAATTCAGGAACCATTTTTCCATTAAATCCAATCCATAGATACTCCCAAGGCTCTTGTGCATCGGATTGATAAAAAGTAAGTTCATCTGGCTCGATCAAAAATCCTTGTCCGGTTTCTAAATGATAAGTTTTTTCGCGAATCTGAAAAATACCTTTTCCATTTAATACAAAATGAATTATATAATGTGGACGTACTACAGGTCCAAAACTGTGAAGAGGTTCGGTTGTAGAGTACCCACAAAATTGTAATAGAAGATCACGATTTTCGTTATTTAAAAATGTTAATACTTGTGCTTGTTCCATAAATTACCTCCATTTCTTTGACTACTATAAAATATTTATCAAAGCTATTCAACATTTTGACAAAAATATAAAACAAAACTTCATAACTATAATGTCATATTGATGCTATACTTTAAGTACGTCATGAGAGAAGGAAAAAATAAGGGCCCTGCAATCAAAAAGGAGAAAAACGATGAATTTAACAAAAAAAGAAAAATTTTCATTTGGCTTTGGAGCGCTTGGAAAGGACGCTATCTGTTGTTTTGTAGGTGATTTCTTAATGTTCTATTTTACAGATGTTTTGTTTTTGGCACCAGCTTTTGTAGGAACATTATTTTTTGTAGCAAGAATATGGGATGCGATCAATGATCCGATGATGGGATTGGTTGTTGATAACACTCATAATCGATTTGGCAAATTTAGAACGTGGTTATTGGTCGGAACACTTTTAAATGCAGTTGCAGGTTTTGTGGCACCAACAAATCCATTATTCGTAATCTTAGGAGCTGGAATCTTAAAACTTGGTTCAGGATTTGAACTTGGAGTTGTAACAGTTTGCATCGCAGATGTTATTGATTACAACGAATTATTATTTGGAACAAGAAATGAAAGTATTATTTGTTCTACACAGACATTTTTAATGAAAGCATCTCAGGCAGTATCTGGTCTGTTAACAGGTGTAGGACTTGCAATGGTAGGCTATAATGCATCATTACCACAGCAGTCAGCAGCAACATTAAATGGAATTAGAATCATCATGATCGTCATTCCGATGGTATTTGCAGTGATCAGTTATCTGATTTATGCAAAAGCATATAAATTAAAAGGTGATTATTTAAATAACATGGTCAAAGAATTAAATGTAGTTCATGAGGCCTAAAAATTAAAACGAGTAGGAGAACTTTTATGAGTATTTTTTATCACGAGACATCACAGGAATTTCATCTGAAAAATGAATCTGTCAGCTATATTATGAAAGTACTGAAAAATGGACAGATCGGACAGCTTTATTATGGAAGTGCGATTCCGGATAAAGAAGATTTTGGATATTATATAGAAACAATGCATCGACCAATGTCATCTTATTTGTTTGAGGGAAATCTTACATATTCCCTCGAACATTTAAAACAGGAATATCCATCATATGGAACAACAGATTACCGCGAACCTGCTTTTGAGATCTTGCAGGAAAATGGAAGTCGTATTTCGGATTTTGTATATGAAAGCCATAAGATTTATGATGGAAAACCAGAATTTCAAGGATTACCAGCTGTTTATGTAGAAGAAAAAGAAGAAGCACAGACATTAGAGATCATTTTAAGAGATTCGCTTACTGGGGCGAAAATGACATTATACTATACGATCATGAGAGATTTTCCAGTGATCACAAGAAGTATGCACATTGAAAATGATGGAGATCAGTCTTTTGATCTTACAAGAGCGATGAGTGCGTGCTTAGATCTTCCAGATAAAGACTACGAGTGGATACAATTATCAGGAGCCTGGGCAAGAGAACGAGAGATTAAGACAAGAAAATTAGAGCAGGGAATTCAATCTGTAGGAAGTCTTCGAGGAAATTCAAGTCATAACCATAATCCGTTTATTGCATTAAAAAGACCATCTGCGGATGAATTTCAGGGAGATGTCATTGGTATGAGTCTTGTATACAGTGGTAATTTCTTAATGCAGGCAGAAGTCGATACCTATGATGTGACAAGAATACTTATGGGAATTCATCCAATGGGATTTCAATGGCATTTAGAGCCAGGAGAATCTTTCCAGACACCAGAAGCAATCATCACATTTTCAGAAAATGGGTTAAATGGAATGAGTCAGACGTTCCATAAATTATTCCGTACAAGACTGGCCAGAGGATACTGGAGAGATAAGGAACGTCCGATTTTGATCAATAACTGGGAAGCAACTTATTTTGACTTTAATGAAGATACGATCGTAGAGATTGCAAAATCAGCAAAAAAAGCTGGAATTGAAATGTTTGTTTTAGATGATGGATGGTTTGGGACAAGAAATGATGATAAACAAGGACTGGGAGATTGGTTTGCTAATTTAAATAAATTAGAGCATGGTATTTCTGGATTATCCAAGCGAATTGAAGAAGAATGTGGCATGAAGTTTGGATTATGGTTTGAACCAGAAATGGTAAACGAAAACAGTGATCTATTTCGAAAACACCCAGATTATCGCATCGAAACTCCAGGAAGAAAATGTTCTCATGGAAGAAATGAATTTGTATTAGATTTTTCAAGAAAAGAAGTTGTTGATTGCATTTATGATCAGATGGAAAAATTATTAGCAGATGCAAAAGTATCTTATATAAAATGGGATATGAACCGAAGTATCACAGAATGTTTCAGCAAAGGATGGGCAGCAAATCAGCAAGGAGAGATTTTCCATCGCTATATTCTTGGTGTATATGATCTTTATGATCGTTTAACAAAACGTTTTCCAGAAATTTTGTTTGAATCTTGTGCAAGTGGAGGAGGACGTTTTGATCCAGGAATGCTTTACTATGCACCACAAACATGGACAAGTGATGATAGTGATGCGATTGAGCGTATTAAGATTCAATATGGAACAAGTATGGCATATCCATTAAGCAGTATGGGTGCTCATGTATCAGTAACACCAAATCATCAGTTGTTTAGAAATACACCATTATCTACAAGAGCGAATGTTGCATATTTTGGAGCGTTTGGCTACGAATTAAATATTGCAAAATTATCAGAAGAAGAACAAGAAGAAATTAAAAAGCAGGTAGAATTTGTAAAACAGTATCGAGGCTTGATTCAAAAGGGAACATTTTATCGCCTGTTAAGTCCGTTTGAAGGAAATATTGCGGCATGGATAGTCGTATCAGAAGACAAAAAAGATGCGATCGTGGGATATTATAAGATTTTAAATGATGTGAACTGCCCATATCGTCGATTACGCCTTCATGGATTGGATGAAAAAATGGAATATACGATAGAAGGTGTTGATGGAGTATATTCAGGACGTGAACTTATGAAAGCTGGAATGATCACCACAGATCCATCCGCTGGACAAGTTTTAGATGGCGGAGAGACATGTACAGATTTCTGGTCTAAGATTTATTTACTTCATGGTGAAAAATAATGAATACAAAGACTATGAAAATTATAATGATGCTTCTGAGAAATCTATTGATGGGGATTGCTGTGGCAATCCTTCGAATGTCAAGATTTGGAACAGATCCATTTACATGCATGAATCTTGGAGTAAGTGGATTTTTGAATATCAGTTTTGGAACATATCAGCTGCTTGTTAATATTATGCTTTTTATATTTGTTTTATGGAAAGGAAGAAGCTGCATAGGGGCTGGGACTATCGTGAATATGGCTGGAATCGGATATATCGCAGATTTTGGAGTGTTTGTTTTGACAAAATGTCTTGGGCAGCCAGAGATGCTATCCATGCAGATCAGAATTCTATTGATGATCTTTGCAGTCACTATGTGTTCCTTTGCAGCAGCGATGTACATGGAAGCAGATATGGGAATTGCACCATATGATGCATTTGGTGTGATCATTGAAAAAATAAGTAATAGAAAAATACCTTTTAAAGCAGCCAGAGTTTTGACAGATGTGATTTGTGTGGCAATTGGATTTTCATTTGGAAGTATCGTAGGAGTTGCAACAATTATTACAGCGTTTTGTATGGGACCATTAATTGAAGTGTTTCGAGTTCAATGCATGGAGAAATTGGTTATAAAATATGGCAATTAGTATGAAGTTAAATGAGGTAGAGAAATTACAGGACATGCAGTGGGATTTGTCTCTGAAGATGGAGTAGAAGTGCTGATTCATATCGGCTTGGACACAGTAAATTATGAGAAAGATTATTTCCATTTGGAGAAAAAAGTTGGAGACTATGTTCAGGCAGGAGATGTGATCGGACATTTTGATCTGAAAACAGAAATTATGGAAATTGTGTTTTAATAACATAAAGAATATAAAAAACAACGAAAACTACATATGAACACGAAAAGACAGCCAGATGGATGAAATCTGGCTGTCTTTTGAATTTGCAATCACCCCATATGTATTAGGCATCAAAATCTTAAGAAAGGATTTTGATGCCTTCTTTTTCTATCATGATCATTTACAAGGAGCAGCACAAGAGTTACGGACGACAAGATTACATGGAAGTGTCAGACGAATCGGAGTCTGCTGCTCCAGAGAATCTTCTTTTGTCCGAAGTAAAATATAATGAGCAGCATATTCTCCCATAAATTCAGCAGGTGTATGAATCGTTGTCAGCGGAGGGTTTGAAAAACTTGCAACGCTGATATCATCAAAACCAATGATGGATATATCATCTGGAATTTTATAACCATTCTCATATAAAGCACGCATTGCACCGATTGCAAGAGGATCACTGGCAGAGAAAATAGCGGTTGGAAGGTCGCCATCAGCAATCATTTGTTTTGTCATGCTATATCCGGATTCAGCAGAATAATCTCCCTCATAAATAAAAGATTCATGGTCAATGGAATGTTCCTGGCAGAAGTTGATGAAGGTATCTTTACGTTCTTCAAAATATACACTGTTATCAGCGAGAACTTCCTTCCCGCCAAGATAAGCAATCTTTCGATGGCCAAGATCATACAAATAATCTAGTGCTTCAGTAACTGCCTGTTGGAAATCAAGATTGATCGTATCACAATAAATCTTTGGTGTCTTCATATCAACAAAAATAGTGTTGGAATTAAGTTTTTGAAAAGACTTGATCTGAGATTTATTAAATTTACCAATACAAATCAGACCTTGAAGATCCTTGAGTGTGTCAGGATAATTGCAATCGCTCTGGAAAGCACGGACAACGTGGATATTATGATCGGCACAATATTTTTCAATACCGACACGGATTGCCTGATAATAAGGATCTTCCAGTTCCTGAAAGACAGAATACCATTGAAAGATACCGATAGAAATCGATTTTTCAACGGCATTTTTTAGATGCTTTGTATAATTTAATTCCTGGGCAACCTTTAAAACGCGCTGTTTTGTTTTGTCGGTTACACTCAGGGTATCGTCTTGGTTTAAAATTCTTGATACAGTTGCAGCAGAAACAGATGCTTTCTGTGCAATGTCTTTGATTGTTGCCATGGAGATAAAATCCTTTCTCATAAATATTAATCTATCTCATTA